>NZ_JALXPE010000060.1 GCF_025143365.1 Microbacterium sp. p3-SID336
CTCGGGTGGAAGCGGTCGAGGCTGAACATCTCCTCCGGCTCGTCGAAGAACAGAGGCCCGACCGCACGACGGAGGTCGATCGGCTCCGCGCCGTCCGCGATCGCCACCGCGGTCTGCGCGTCGGCGAGCCGTCGCGACAGGCTCGATGCGATCCGCCGCAGCGGCTGCGGCACCGCGCGCAGCGCCCCCAGGTCGGGACATGTCCCCACGACGACCTCGGCCCCCCGCGCTCGCAGCCGCTGGATCGCGTCGCCCAGGCACTGCGCCGACACCGCGGTCGGGAGGCGGTGGGTCACATCGTTGCCGCCCACCACGACGACCGCCACGTGCGGACGGTAGCCCGGGGGCAGGCCGTCGAGCTGCCGGGCGAGGTCGGGCGATTCCGCGCCCACGACGGCCGCCGTGCGCAGTCGCACCGGCCGCTGCAGGTCACGGGCGGCGGTCTTCGCGAGTCTCGCGCCGAGCGTCTCCTTGCGGCGGCCGGCACCGAGGCCCGCTGCCACGGAATCCCCGAGCAGCAGCAGGTCGAGCGGCTCTCCGTCGAGGCCGGGGCGCCACACCCTGTCCGCATCGATCGACACCTCGCCGAGCGGCTTGCCGATCCGCCGTCGCGCCACCGCGGCCTGCCGGTCCAACAGCTGCCGGACGCACAGCCCGAGCAGCGCCCCCGTGAAGAGCAGGACGACGAAAGGCCGGACGCGACGCACCCCTCGATTCGAGCGCAGGGATGTGAACCCCCGGTGAACGCAGGGCTCGGGCGTGCTCAGGCCAGCGTCTTGACCTCGAGCTCCTCCGCGCCGGCGCGCACGCTGGCGAAGTGCGTGTAGCCGTCGGCGGCCGACCGCTCCAGCAGCGCCTTGAGGTTCTTCGTCCGCTGCTCCAGCCGCACCCTGGCGTTCTTCGCGACCAGCGCGGACTTGTGCGCCACGAGCTCGGCGAGCGGCACGTCCGCATCGTGGATCAGCACGATCGCCTGCGCCGAGGTCGCCGGATCCGCCGAGACCAGGTCGACCAGACGCTCGAAGCCGAGCGAGAACCCGACGGCGGGCACGTCCTGGGTGAGGAAGCGCCCGATCATCCCGTCGTAGCGACCGCCCCCGCCCAGCGAGTAGCCCACCGCAGGGTGCGCGAGCTCGAAGATCGTGCCGGTGTAGTAGCCCATGCCGCGCACGAGGAAGGGGTCGAACACGAGGGGGACCTCGTCGCCCGCGCGTCCGGCCGCGACCGCATCGCCCACGCCGACCAGGTGCGCCACGAGCTCGTCCGGTGCCCCGTCCGGCAGCGCCTTGCGGATCTGCCGCTCTCCGAACGGGTGGTGCTCCAGGGTCTGCGGGCGCACCAGGAACGCCGCGAACGCCTCGACCGCGGTCGCCGTGGCGCCTCGCTCGCGCAGCTCCGCGGCCACGCCTTCGGGACCGATCTTGTCGAGCTTGTCGATCGTGATCAGGACCTGCGCGCGCTCCTCGTCCCGGAAGCCGAAGTGTCCGAGCATCCACTCCAGGATGCGCCGGTCGTTCACGCGCACCGAAGCCCCCTCCAGGCCCAGGGCGTCGACGGCGTCGAGGGAGGCCGCCAGCAGCTCCGCCTCGGCTCGCGGCGACGCGTCCCCGATGATGTCGATGTCGCACTGCACGAACTGGCGGTAACGCCCCTTCTGCGGGCGCTCGGCGCGCCAGACGGGGCCGATCTGGATCGCGCGGAACACCCCGGGGAGCTGCCCGCGGTTGCTCGCGTAGAACCGTGCGAGCGGAACCGTGAGGTCGTAGCGCAGCCCGAGATCGGACAGCGCAGCGGGGTCGTCCGCCGCCGCCCTGATGCCATCGGCGTCCAGACCACGACGGAGGATACTGAACGACAGCTTCTCGTTGTCGCCGCCCATGCCCGCATGCAGCCGGTCGTACTCCTCGACCACCGGGGTCTCGATCTCGTCGAAGCCGTGCGCACGATAGCGGTCGCGGATGACGGAGAGCACCCGCTCACGGCGGGCCTTGTCTGCGGGGAGGAAGTCGCGCATGCCGCGCGGCGGGTTCACGGTAGCCACGGCTCCATCTTCCCAGGTCGACGGCGGTGCCCGCGCGCTTCCCCCGTCGGCGGCGGTGCCCGGGCGCTTCCCCGATCGACGGCGGTGGCCGCGCGATCAGTCCGCCTCGGCGGCGCGCACCTCGTCCTCGAGCACGCGCACGCGTTCACGCAGCGCGCGCTCCGCGTCCCACCCGTTCGTGCGGGCCAGCGCGACCAGGGCCAGCAGGGCGTCGCCGAGCTCGGCCTCGGTACCGGGCGCCGCAGAGCCGGACGCCGCAGTCGGGGGTGCCGCAGTGGCGGGTGCCGCGGAGCCGGGTGGCGCAGTGGCGGGTGCCGCGCTGCTCTGCGGGCGGCCGTCGCCCGAGGCGACCACACCGGCCCCCGCCGCGCGACCGACGAGCTTCTGCGCCAGCGCGAGTGCCGGCATACCGCGCGGCACGCCGTCGAGCACGCTGCGGCGGGTGCGCTTCTCCGCGGCCTTCGCGGCGTTCCAGTGCACCAGCACCTCCTCCGGCGTGGCCGCGGTCTCGCCGCCGAAGACGTGCGGGTGGCGGCGCACCATCTTCTCGGTGAGGGTGCGCGCGACATCGTCGATGTCGAAAGGGTCGTCCTCGTCCTGCGCCGCGATCGCCGCATGGAACAGCACCTGCCAGAGCAGGTCCCCCAGCTCCTCCCTCAGGTCGGCGCGCGTGCCGGACTCGACGGCGTCGATCACCTCGTGCGACTCCTCGATCAGGTACGGCACCAGGTCGCGGTGGGTGATCCGCTGTGACCACACGCAGCGCTCGCGCACCGCCCGCATGGTCTTGGCGGCCGCCCGCAGCGGATCGGCGGCACCGTCAGCCTGCGTCCCGGCGGCACCGTCGGCCTGCGTCTCGGCGGCACCGTCAGCCTGCGGATCGGCGGCCGCGCGCAGCGCCTCGGCGGCCGCTCGCAGGGGATCGGCGGCGCTGTCGGGCTGCGGACGACGGCTCATGCTTCCTCCAGGGTGGTGGCGCGCGGCGGCGGGCTAGGCGACGACCGGTGCGCTCCGGCGATACCAGCGGGCGCGCAGCGACACGACGACGGCGGAGAGGGCGAGGGCGAGCAGGGATCCGACCAGCACGCCGAGGATCGCCTGGTCGCGGATGCTCGCGTCGGCGGCGAACGCGAGGTTCGCCAGCAGCAGCGAGACGGTGAAGCCGATGCCGCCCAGCGCGCCGGCAGCGACGATGTCGGCGAACGGCAGCGCCGGCTCCGCACCCTTCGGGCGGATGCGCATGGCGAGCCAGCCGAACAGCGAGATGCCGACGATCTTGCCCACCGGCAGCGCCACCACGATGGCCCAGAACGCCGGGGACAGCGCGGTCGGTGCGACCGCCGGGATCACCACGAACGCCGCCACGAACGCGAAGAGCGGCAGGATCGCGCCGTTCACGGTCGGCTCCAGCGCGTGCCGGGTCCGACCGGCCGGCACCGGCGCCATGACCAGGCCGAGCATCACGCCGGCGATGGTGGCGTGGATGCCGGAGGACGCGACGAGGCCCCAGGTCACGATTCCGACGACCGCCATCGCGATCGCGACGAGCGTGTGTCCCGTCGCGTGCAGCACCCGGCTCAACAGCCAGAACACCGCGACGCCGACCAGCGCGAGCGCGAAGAGCCCCCACTGGACGTCGTGCGCGAAGAGGACGGCGATGAAGATGATGCCGATGATGTCGTCGAGGATCGCCAGCGCCAGCAGGAACACGCGCACCCGCGAGGGCAGCCCGCGGCCGAACATCGCGAGGACTCCGAGCGCGAAGGCGATGTCGGTGGCGGTCGGGATGGGCCAGCCCGAGGCCGTCTCCGGCCCACCGGCGATCAGCAGGTAGACCGCGATCGGCACGAGCACACCGCCCGCGGCCGCGATGGCGGGCTGCACGGCTTTGCGCGCCGAGTCGAGCTCGCCGTGGGTCAGCTCGTGCCGCAGCTCGATCGCGACGACGAGGAAGAACACCGCCAGCAGCCCGTCGGACACCCAGTGCGCGATCGACAGGTCCAGGGCCGTGCCGGGCACCGCGAGGTGCGCGTCGAGCACCGCGGCGATGGGGTCGTGCGTCGGCAGGTTCGCGAGGAGGAGACCGAGCCCGGCCGCCAGGAGCAGGAGCACGGCCGGGAACTGCTGACCGCGAAGGGGGTTCGCTGTGATGCGCATCCCCTCCATCGTAGAGCGCGGCCAGGGGCCGTCGTCATGCGTGCAGGACACCCCGATGCACCCGGCTACTCTCGGAGGGTGACCCCCGAACACACTCCCTTCTCCGAGCCGACGACCACCGAGGCCATCCGCGTGATCGGCCGTTTCGAGGCCGGTCGCGGCATCCCGGATGCCATGCGCTCCGACGTACGGATGCTCGGCCAGCTGCTCGGCCAGGTGCTCCGCGAGGCCGGCGGCGACGACCTGTTCGCCGACGTCGAGCGCCTGCGGCTGGCGACGATCCAGGCGTACGAGGACGAGACCTCGGACGCCTTCGAACGCGCAGCGGCCATCGCCGAGTCGTTCTCGATCGCCAGGGCCGACGAGGTCGCCCGTGCGTTCACCTGCTACTTCCATCTGGTGAACCTGGCCGAGGAGCACCAGCGTGTGCGCGTGCTCCGCGAGCGGGCGGGTCAGCCGGGGCGGGAGGACGCCGCAGACACCGTGGCCACCGCCTACGCCCGCCTGCGCACCGAGATCGGCGACGAGGAGGCCCGCCGCCGCCTGAGCGGCCTGCGCTTCCACCCCGTGTTCACCGCGCACCCGACCGAGGCGCGGCGCCGGGCCGTGTCGTCGAGCATCCGCCGGCTGTCCGAGCTGCTCACCCAGCACGACGCGGCGAGCGCCGGCGGTGCGGAGGAGCACCGTGCCCGCCGTCGCATGCTGGAGGAGATCGACACGCTGTGGCGGACCGCTCCGCTGCGGTCGCAGAAGCCCTCCCCCACGGACGAGGTGCGCACCGTGATGGGCGTGTTCGACGAGACGCTGTTCACCACGGTGCCGCACGTGTACCGGCGCATCGACGACGCGCTGCGCGGCGAGGAGTCCGGGGCCAGCGCGCCGGTCGTGCCCGCGTTCGTGCGCATCGGCTCCTGGGTCGGGGGCGACCGCGACGGCAACCCGTTCGTCACCGCCGCGGTGACCAGGGAGGCCTCGCAGATCGCGGCCGACCACGTGCTGCGGGGTTTGGAACGCGCTCTCGACCGCATCGGACGCACCCTGACCCTCGCCGCAGACGACACACCGCCGAGTGCGGAGGTGACGGCGCTGTGGGAGCGGTTCGCCGCCGCGGAGCCGGAGGTCGCGGCCGAGCTCGCGGCGCGCTCCCCGGAGGAGCCGCACCGCCGCGTCCTGCTGGTGCTCGCGCGGCGGGTCGCCGCGACGCGGCACGGCGATGCCGAGCACGCCTACTCCCGCCCGGAGGAGCTGCTGGCCGACCTGCGCGCCGTGCAGGCCTCGCTCGCGGCCGCGGGGGCGCATCGGCACGCCTTCGGCGGGGTGCAGCACCTGATCTGGCAGGTGGAGACCTACGGCTTCCACCTGACGGAGCTCGAGGTGCGCCAGCACTCGCAGGTGCACGCGAAGGCGCTCGCGGAACTCGAGGCCGGTGGAACGGTCAGCGCCCAGACCGAGGAGGTGCTGGAGGTCTTCCGCGCGATCGCCGACATCCAGCGCGACCGCGGCCTGCGTGCGGCCGGGCGCTACGTCGTGTCGTTCACGCAGGCGGCATCCGACCTCGCGGCCGTACACCGGCTCGCCCGCTACGCGCTGGGCGACGACGCCCCCGTCCTCGACGTGGTCCCGCTGTTCGAGACCTTCGCCGACCTCCAGGCCGCCCCCAGCATCCTCGCCGAGGCGGTGACCTTCCCCGAGTTCCGCGCGCGCATGGCCGCGACCGGAAACCGGCTGGAGGTCATGCTCGGCTACTCGGACTCGTCTAAGGACGTGGGTCCGGTCGCCGCGAACCTCGCTCTGTACGCGGCGCAGGAGAAGATCGCGCGCTGGGCCGTCGAGTCCGGCATCGAGCTGACCCTGTTCCACGGTCGCGGCGGCGCCCTGGGTCGCGGCGGCGGTCCCGCCAACTCCGCGATCCTCGCGCAGCCGCCGCATTCGGTGGACGGGCGCTTCAAGCTCACCGAGCAGGGCGAGGTGATCTTCGCGCGCTACGGCGAGCCCGCGATCGCCATGCGGCACATCGATCAGGTCGCCGCCGCCACCCTGCTGGCCTCCTCGCCGACGGTCGAGGAGCGCACCAGCCGCGCAGCCGCGCGCTATGCCGACATCGCGGCGACCATGGACGCCGCCTCCCGCGAGCGCTTCTTCTCGCTCGTGAAGGCGGAGGGATTCGCGCCGTGGTTCGCGACGGTCACCCCGATGGAGGAGATCGGTCTGCTCGCCCTGGGCTCCCGGCCCGCGCGGCGTGGACTCTCGGTGGAGTCGCTGGAGGATCTGCGCGCGATCCCGTGGGTGTTCGCGTGGACGCAGGCGCGCATCAATCTCGCAGGGTGGTTCGGCCTCGGCACCGCTCTGGAGGCCGTCGGGGACGCGGAGCTGCTCGCCGAGGCGTACCGGGAGTGGCCGCTGCTGAGGACCATGGTCGACAACGTCGCGATGAGCCTCGCGAAGACGGATGAGCGCATCGCACGTCAGTACCTCGCACTGGGCGACCGGGACGACCTCGCCGCCCTGGTGCTGGACGAGCTGGCGCTCACACGGCGGTGGGTCATCCGTCTCACCGGCGGCGAAGGCCTGCTGGAGAACAAGCCGGTGCTGCAGCGCGCCGTGCAGCTGCGCAGCCCCTACGTGGACGCCCTGTCGCTGCTGCAGCTACGGGCGCTGCGGGCCCTCCGCTCTACCGCCGATCAGCCGGCGGGCTCCGGCGCGGATGCCGAACAGCAGCGGCTGCTGCTCCTCTCCGTCAGCGGTGTGGCCGCCGGCCTCCAGAACACCGGCTGATCGGCATACCGCGCCATCCCGTGCGCGGAGGCCGTCTCCGCCGACGCTAGAGTGAGAACTCCGCCGAATCCGGCGCCGCTTTCACGCGACACGATCGCCTGCACCCCATCCCCCACCAGAAAGCCATCCCGCGTGACCGTCACGACCCCTGCCGACTTCCATCCGCTCGCCGCCTCCGTGCAGCCCGTGTTCGACACGGTTCTCGCACGCAGCCCCCACGAGCCGGAGTTCCACCAGGCCGTTCACGAAGTGCTGCACTCGATCGCCCCGGTGCTCGAACAGCACCCCGAGTACGTCGACGGCGGCATCCTGGAGCGCCTGGTCGAGCCCGAACGGCAGATCATGTTCCGGGTCCCGTGGGTGGACGACAGCGGGAAGCTGCAGGTCAACCGCGGCTACCGCATCCAGTTCTCCTCGGTGCTCGGCCCGTACAAGGGCGGTCTCCGGTTCCACCCCTCCGTGAACCTGTCGATCATCAAGTTCCTCGGCTTCGAGCAGATCTTCAAGAACGCGCTCACCGGCCAGGGCATCGGCGGCGGCAAGGGCGGCTCCGACTTCGACCCGCACGGCCGGTCCGACGCCGAGGTCATGCGCTTCTGCCAGTCGTTCATGAACGAGCTGTACCGCCACCTCGGCGAGCACACCGACGTCCCCGCCGGCGACATCGGCGTGGGCGGGCGCGAGATCGGCTACCTGTTCGGTCAGTACCGCAAGGTCACCAACCGCCACGAGTCCGGCATGTTCACCGGCAAGGGCACCGGCTGGGGCGGCGCCGAGGTGCGCACGGAGGCCACCGGCTACGGCGCGGTCTTCTTCGCGCAGGAGATGCTCGCCGTGCACGGCGACTCCCTCGCCGGCAAGCGCGTCGGCATCTCCGGCTCCGGCAACGTGGCGATCTACGCGATCCAGAAAGCCACGCAGCTCGGCGCCACCGCGGTGACCGCCTCCGACTCCTCCGGCTACGTCGTCGACGACGCCGGCATCGACCTCGACCTGCTCCGCCAGCTCAAGGAGGTCGAGCGCGCGCGCATCGTCGAGTACGCGAAGCGCCGTCCGAGCGCCCGCTTCGTCGAAGGCGGCAGCGTGTGGGAGGTCCCGGTCGACATCGCCGTGCCGTCCGCCACCCAGAACGAGGTGAGCCTGGCCGACGCCGAGGCCCTGATCGCGGGCGGCGTGCGGGCGGTCTCGGAGGGCGCCAACATGCCGTGCGTGCCCGAGGCCGTCGAGGCCTTCCAGAAGGCAGGCGTGCTGTTCGCGCCCGGCAAGGCCGCGAACGCGGGCGGCGTGGCGACTTCGGCGCTGGAGATGAGCCAGAACGCGTCGCGGCAGCGGTGGACATTCGCCGACAGCGAGAACAAGCTTCGTGAGATCATGGCGGACATCCACGGTGCTGCGTTCGACGCCGCGGAGCGACACGGGGTTCCCGGCGACTACGTCGCCGGAGCCAACATCGCAGGATTCGAACGGGTCGCCGCTGCCATGCTGGCGCAGGGCGTCATCTGACCTCGAGCTGGCGAAGTCGGGCATCGGCGGGGTGCCCGACTTCGTCTTGTGCGGACGCCGAGCGGGTCTAGCGGGCTACGCCGTGATCTCGCGGTCGTCCGCATGGCGGGCCAGCGAGCTGCCGTAGCGCTCGGTGAGCTGCACCATCAGGTCGGGAGTGTCCCGGTCGACGCCGAACACATGACCGGGGAAGTCCAGCTCGGGCTGTGCGGCCGCGATCTCCTCCGCGCGATCCGGCGACAGCAGCTGCACCGGGTCTCCCACCGCGACCCAGCCGATCGGCACGACCGTCCCCTCCGGAAGCACGGCGCGGCGATGCACGATCGCGTTGACGCGGACCTCGCAGCGGCTGCCCACCAGGGCGCCGTTGAAGATGCGCGCGCCCGAGGCGAAGAAGACCTCCTCGCCCACCGTCGCCCCCGCGATGCTCGCGAGCGTGCCGATCAGGGTGTGCGCGCCGATGTGTACGGCGTTGGCTGCCGTCGCCCTGATCAGGGCGTTCTCCATCACGATCACGTGCTCCCCGAGCGTGATCGGTCCACCCTCCGCCGTGATGACGGCGCCGTGCAGCACCTGGCAGCCGGGCCCCGCCTCCACGTCGCCGGAGATCACGGCGGTGGGGGCGACGACGGCGGTGTCATGGATGCGGGGTCGAGCCCCGAGGTGCTCGTACAACATGCGGCCAGACTAGTCCCGAGCCCGCCTGAGGCGCGCTACTCCGCCTTCACGGGCTCCGGGAAGATGGCGGTGAACAGCTGACCGACCCACTCCAGCAGCTGTGCGTCGGGAAGCGGCTCGACGCCCACCCCGACGGCGGCGGCCACGGTCGGCATGGGCACCACGAGGGCCTCGCCTCCCGCCACGAGCTTCGCCTTCGGGTAGAGGCGCTGCAGCCGCACCTTGATCGAGTCCTCCAGCCGGGCCGGGGCGATGCGGAGATTCGACCCCATCGCGACCACGTCGGTGAGTCCGGCCCTCGCCGCCCGGCGACGCAGCCGCGCGATCGCGATGAGGCCGGCGACCTCCTCGGGCGGGGCGCCGTAGCGGTCCACCAGCTCCTCGAGCACGAGATCGATCGCGTTGTCCTTCGCGGTCGCCGCCGACGCGGCCGACAGCTTCTGGTACGCCTCCAGGCGCAGGCGTTCGCTGTCGATGTAGTCCTCGGGGATCCGCGCATCGAGCGGCAGTTCGAGCCGCAGCTCCTGGCCGGTCTCGACCTCTTCGCCGCGGAAGGTCGCCACGGCCTCGCCGATCATGCGCAGGTACAGGTCGAAGCCGACGCCGGCGATGTGCCCTGCCTGCTCCGCACCGAGGAGGTTGCCGGCACCGCGCAGCTCCAGGTCCTTGAGGGCGACCTGCATGCCCGAGCCGAGGTCGTTGTTCACGGCGATGGTCTGCAGGCGGTCGGCGGCCGTCTCCGACAGCGGCTTCATGTCGTCGTAGAGGAAGTACGCGTAGGCCCGCTCGCGACCACGGCCGACGCGGCCGCGCAGCTGGTGCAGTTGGCTGAGCCCGTACTTGTCGGCCCGATCGATGATGATCGTGTTCGCGTTGGAGATGTCCAGGCCGGTCTCGATGATCGTGGTCGACACGAGCACATCGAACTTGCGCTCCCAGAAGTCGTCGACCACCTGCTCCAGCGCGTGCTCGCCCATCTGCCCGTGCGCGACGGCGATGCGCGCCTCCGGCACGAGCTCGGCGAGCTGTGCCGCCACGCGCTGGATCGACTGCACCCGGTTGTGCACGAAGAACACCTGTCCCTCGCGGAGGATCTCCCGACGGATGGCTGCGGCGATCTGCTTGTCGCTTCGCGGGCCGACGAAGGAGAGGATGGGGTGCCTGTCCTCCGGCGGCGTGGCCAGTGTCGACATCTCGCGGATGCCGGTGACCGCCATCTCCAGGGTGCGCGGGATCGGGGTGGCGCTCATCGCGAGGATGTCGACGTTGGTCTTCATCTTCTTCAGCGCGTCCTTGTGCTCGACGCCGAACCGCTGCTCCTCGTCGATGATCATGAGCCCGAGGTCCTTGAACAGCACCTGGTCGGTGAGGATGCGGTGCGTGCCGATGACCATGTCGACCGTGCCGTCGAGGAGCCCCTGCAGCGTGAGCCGCGCCTCCTTGTCGGTCTGGAAGCGCGACAGCGGCCGCACCTTGACGGGGAAGCCGGCGAAGCGCTCCGTGAACGTCTCCAGGTGCTGCTTCACCAGGAGGGTCGTCGGCACCAGCATCGCCACCTGCTTGCCGTCCTGAATCGCCTTGAACGCGGCACGGACGGCCACCTCGGTCTTGCCGAAGCCGACGTCGCCCGACAGCAGACGGTCCATCGGGATCGGCCGCTCCATGTCGGCCTTGATCTCATCGATGGTCTGCAGCTGGTCGTGCGTCTCGGCGAACGGGAACGCCTCCTCCAGCTCGCGCTGCCACGGGGTGTCCGGTCCGAACGCGTGACCCTTCGCGCTCATGCGCGCGGAGTAGAGCTTCACGAGCTCCACCGCGATGTCGCGCACGGCCTTGCGCGCCTTGCCCTTCGCCTGCGCCCAGTCGCTGCCGCCCATCTTGGACAGCGTCGGGGCCTCCCCTCCCACGTACTTCGAGAGCAGGTCGAGCTGATCGGTGGGCACGTACAGCTTGTCGCCGGGATACCCGCGCTTCGACGGCGCGTACTCGAGCACCAGGTAGTCCCGCACGGACTTCGCGGCGTTGCGACCGCCGGTCGACACCTCGCGCTGCGTCATCTCCACGAACCGGCCGATGCCATGAGTGGCGTGCACGACGAAGTCGCCCTGCTTGAGCTGGAGCGGGTCCACGACGTTCTTCCGCCGCGACGCGAGCTTCTTGACCACGCGCTGGTCGCCGCCGATGGTGCGGCCGTAGAACTCGTTGTCCGTGAGGACGGCGAGCTTCGCCTCCGGCACCTGGAAGCCCGCCTCGACCGAGCCGGTGACGAGCGTGGCCACGCCGGGGTCGGGGGCGTCGGGGAGCGCCTCGACCACACGGGCCGCGATGCCCCGATCGGAGAGCACGTCCCTGGCGCGGTCGACCAGGCCGTGACCGGTCGCGATCACGACCACGCGCCACCCGTCGGCGACCTTCGCATCCACGAACGCGATCGCGCCGTCGACGTTGCCGTGGAACGACGGGATCACCGCGGACGCCTCGACGGTCTCGGCATCCGCATCGCCGATGCCGAACGGGCTCAACCGCCACCACACGCCGCCGCGGTCGCGCACGACCTCACGCAGCTGGGCGATCGTGAGGAAGTCCCCCGCGCCCAGATCGATCGGGGCGGAGGCGCCCGAAGTGGCGGCGCTCCACGCGGCGTCGAGGAACTCGCGGTTCGTCTCGCCCAGGGTGATGGCCCTGGCGGTCGACCGCTCCGGATCGATGACGGCGGTCGCGCTGCCCTCCGGCAGGTACTCGGCGAGGGACTTCAGCGGACCGGCCACGGCGGGCAGCAGCGACTCCATACCCTCGACCGGGATGCCCTCGGCCATCTTCTCGAGCATGCCGCCGATGGCGGGGAAGCCGCCGATGAGGGCCCTGGCCCGCTCGCGCACCTCCGTCGTCAGCAGCAGCTCCCGGCTCGGCGGCAGGTCGACGCTCTGCACCTCACCGGGGAGCGAACGCTGGTCGGCCACCGAGAACGCGCGGATCTGGTCGACCTCGTCGCCGAAGAACTCCACCCGGTACGGGTGCTCGGACGTGGGCGGGAACACGTCGAGGATGCCGCCGCGCACCGCGAACTCGCCGCGCCGCGACACCATGTCGACGCGCGAGTACGCGCGCTCCACCAGCTGCGCCGCCACCTGCTCGAGCTCGGTGCCGCGACCGCCGACCGCCAGGGCGAGCGGCTGGATGTCTCCGAGGTTGCCCGCGATCGGCTGCAGGGCGGCGCGCACCGACGCGACCACGACGAGCGGGTGCTCGCCGGACCACTCGGTGATGCGGCGGAGGGTCTGCAGCCGCTGGCCGACCGTGTCGGGGCTCGGGCTCAGCCGCTCGTGGGGCAGCGTCTCCCACGCGGGAAAGGTCAGGACCTCGGCATCGGGCACGTAGGCGCTCATCGCCTGGGCGACGGTCTCGGCACGACGTCCGGTCGGCACGACGGCCAGCAGCGCGGCCGGGTGCCCCGCGGCCGCGCGCTTGCCGAGCAGACCGGCGAGCAGGGGCGCGTCGAGTCCGTCGACCACTCCGAGGTCGGCGTCGGTGTGCGCCCACGCGAGGGCGTCACGGTACAGAGTCGCCTCTTCCAAGGCGCGCAGAATCCCCGGCACAGTCACCGGACAAGCCTAATCGCGCCCACGGACACTGCGTCCGTCCGCTCCCCGCGGCACGCGGCGCCGACCTGCTCCGCGCGACACCGCCCTGGCGCCCGCGACACGCGCTGCGGCCGGAGGCGCCGTCGGCCACCGCGTCGCCGCCGACCGGGTGACAGGGTCGGAGGCCGGTGACAGGATGGCTGCATGCCTGAGATGCCGGAGGTCGAAGGACTCGTCGCGTTCCTCGAGGGTCGCGCCGTCGGACGCACGATCACGCGGGCGAGCGTCGCGGCCATCGCCGCCCTGAAGACGTACGACCCGCCGATCAGCGCGCTGCAGGGCGCCGTGATCACGGGAGCCGCGCGACAGGGGAAGTTCGTGGTGGTCTCCTGCGGGACGGAGCTGCACCTGGTGTTCCACCTCGCGAAGGCCGGCTGGCTGCGGTGGTACGAGACGCTGCCGACCACGCTGATCAAGCCGGGAAAGACCCCCATCGCGCTGCGCATCGCCCTCGACGACGGCAGCGGCTTCGACCTGACGGAGGCCGGTACGAAGAAGTCCCTCGCGGTGTACGTCGTGCGGGATCCGCAGGAGGTGCCCGGCATCGCCCGCCTCGGCCCCGACCCGCTCGACCCCGCCTTCACGCGGGAGGCCTTCGCCGGCCTGCTCGTGGATCGGCGGATGCAGATCAAGGGCCTGCTGCGCGACCAGGGGGTGATCGCGGGGATCGGCAACGCCTACTCCGACGAGATCCTGCACGCCGCCCGCATGTCGCCGTACGCGATCGCCGCGACGCTCGACGAAGCCGAGGTCGACCGCCTGTTCGCCGCCATGCAGGAGACACTGCGCGAGGCGGTCGCCGCGGCCTCGGGCAAGCCGCCCGCCGACTTGAAGGACGCCAAGCGCCGCGGCATGCAGGTGCACGCCCGCCGCGGGGAGGCCTGTCCGGTGTGCGGCGACACCGTGCGCAGCGTGTTCTTCGCCGACCGGTCGCTGGAGTACTGCCCGACCTGTCAGACCGGGGGCAAGGTGCTGGCCGACCGCCGCCTCTCCCGGCTGCTCAAGTGACGGCCGATGCGCGCTGCCGATCCATGCCGCGGAATGAAACGGCCGCAGACGCGTTGAGTACACTCAGAGCAGCAACGTGCTCCGGGGTCGGTGGGAATCCGAACCGGCGGTGACAGTCCGCGAGCGTTCCGAGTGATCGGGATGCCGATCCGGTGGAATTCCGGGACCGACGGTGATGCGAGGGTGACCTCGCTAGTCCGGAAGGGAGGCAGCACGAGGCGCACGCGCGTGCGTCCGTTCCGCCACCCTGCCAGCACCCCGTGGCCGCAGAGAGGACGACGGATGGCAGTGACCGCGACAGAGCGCGACGCGATGAGACGCGCGCTCGAGCTCGCCGCCCGTGGCCCCCGCGGAGTGAACCCGCAGGTGGGCGCCGTGCTGCTCTCGCCCGACGGCGCCGTGCTCGCCGAGGGGTGGCACCGGGGCTCCGGCACGCCGCACGCCGAGGTCGACGCGCTGTCGAAGCTCCCCGCCGGCGCCGCTGCGGGTGCCACCGCCGTCGTGACCCTGGAACCCTGCAACCACACGGGGCGGACCGGTCCGTGCGCCCTCGCGCTGATCGAGGCCGGTGTCGCCCGGGTCGTCTACGCGCTCGACGACCCCGGAGCGGTATCGGGAGGCGGGGCGCAGCGTCTGCGCGACGCGGGCGTGGAGGTCGAGTCCGGGGAGGGGGCGGCGGAGGCTCACCGGCTGATCCGCTCCTGGCTGACCGCGCAGCGACTGGGGCGCCCGCACATCACCGTGAAGTGGGCGCAGAGCCTGGACGGACGCGCCGCCGCGGACGACGGCTCCAGCCAGTGGATCACGGGGCCGACCGCCCGGGCCGACGTGCACCGTCGTCGCGCCGAGGCCGACGCGATCGCCGTGGGCACCGGGACCGTGCTCGCCGACGACCCCGCGCTGACAGCGCGCGACGGTGACACCCTCTTTCCGCTTCAGCCGGTCCCCGTCGTGATCGGCTCCCGCGAGACGCCGGCCGATGCGGCCGTGCACCGGCACCCGCACGCTCCCCTGTTCTACGACACCCACGACCTGGCTGCTGTCGTCGCCGACCTGCACACCCGGGGCCTGCAGACCCTGTTCGTGGAAGGCGGGCCGACGCTCGCCAGCGCCTTCCTCGCCGCGGGACTCGCCGATCGGGTGCTCGCTTACATCGCCCCGGTGCTGCTGGGCGGGCAGCGCCTGGCGCTCACCGACATCGGCGTCGACTCGATCGACGACGCCGTGCGGCTGACGGTCGACGAGTGGGTGCCGCTGCCGCCCGACCTGCTGGCGATCGCGCACCGCGCCGACCCGCACGACCTGGAGAAGAAGGGAACCCGCTGATGTTCACCGGGATCATCGAGGAGATCGGCGAGATCGTCGCCGTCACGGAGTCGGGAGACGGCCGACGGCTGACGGTGCGCGCGCCCCGCGCCGCCTCGGACGCCGTGCACGGGGAGTCCATCGCGGTCTCCGGCGTGTGCCTCACGGTCGTCGGATCGACCGCCGACACCTTCGACGCCGACGTGATGAAGCAGACCCTCGACGTCGCCGCCATCGGCACGGCGGGCGTCGGCACCCGCGTCAACATCGAGAAGGCCATGCCCGTGGGCGCCCGGCTCGGCGGACACATCGTGCAGGGTCACGTCGACGGGACAGGAGAGGTGATCGAGGTGCGCCCCGGCGCCGAGTGGAGCGTGCTGCGCCTCAGCCTCCCCGACGACCTCGCCCCGCTCGTGGTCGACAAGGGCTCCATCGCGGTCGACGGCACCTCGCTGACCGTCAGCGCCGTGAGCGCCCCGGCGGAGTCCCCCGCCTGGTTCGAGGTCTCGCTGATCCCGGAGACCCTCGCGGCGACGACACTCGGCACGCACGCCGTGGGTGACCGTGTGAACCTCGAGACCGACATCCTCGCGCGACACGTCGAGCGTCTGCTCGCGTTCCGCACCGCATCGGAAGGGGGCTCGCGATGAGCCTGTCGACCATCCCCGAGGCCATCGAGGCGCTGCGCGCCGGGCGGCCCGTGCTCGTCGCGGACGACGAGAACCGCGAGAACGAGGGCGACGTCGTCCTCTCCGCCGAGCTCGCCACGCCGGAATGGGTCGCGTGGACCGTGCGCTGGTCGTCCGGCTTCCTGTGCGCGCCGATGCCCGCCGACCTCGCCGACAGCCTGAACCTGCCGCCCATGGTCGCCGCCAGCGAGGACGCCCGCTCCACCGCCTACACGGTGAGCGTCGATGCCGCCGAGGGCGTGACGACGGGCATCAGCGCCAGCGACCGCGCCCGCACGCTCAACGTGCTGGCCGACCCCGCCTCCACCGCGACCAGCATCATCCGCCCCGGCCACGTGCTGCCGCTGCGCGCCGTGGACGGCGGCGTGCGCGAGCGGAGCGGACACACCGAGGCGGCGGTCGAGCTCATGACGCTCGCAGGCCTGCGTCCCGTGGGCGCGATCGCCGAGGTCGTGGCCGAGGACGGCAGCATGATGCGCCTCCCCGGTCTGATCGAGCTGGGCGCGCGCGACGGCGTCCCCGTCATCACGATCGAGCAGCTCATCGCCCACCTCAACGAGATCGACCCGGCCGGTGCGACGCCGGCCGCACACCGTGGGCGTCGCGTGAGCCTGCGCGCCGATGCGACGGTGCCCACCGAGCACGGGTCCTTCCGCTTCCTCGCCTACAAGGACCGCGTGACCGGGACGGACCACATCGCGGTCGTCTCGGGCGAGCCCGGTGAGACGGCACTCGTGCGCGTGCACTCGGAGTGCCTCACGGGCGAGGCGTTCGGCTCGCTGAAGTGCGAGTGCGGTCCGCAGCTGGATGCCGCCCTGGACGCGATCGAGCAGGACGGCGGCATCGTCATCTACATGCGCGGCCACGAGGGGCGCGGCATCGGCCTCATCAACAAGCTCCGCGCGTACAGCCTGCAGGAGGAGGGGCTGGACACGGTCGACGCGAACCTCGCCCTCGGCCTGCCGGCGGATGCGCGCGACTACGCCGCCGCGGCAGGCATCCTGGCGGACCTCGGGGTGTCGAAGGTGCGACTGCTGACCAACAACACCGACAAGGTGACCCAGCTGCGCGAACTCGGACTCGACGTCGTGGAGCAGGTGCCGTTGATCGTCGGCGTCGGCCCGAACAACCATCAGTATCTGGAGACCAAGCGTGACCGCATGGGTCACATCATCGGCGAGGCGGAACTCGCCGAGGCCCTCGCGGCCGGGAAGGACGACGAATGAGCGGCGCAGGAGCCCCCGAGAAGGGCGGCATCGACGGACGGGGCCTCGACGTGGTCGTGGTCGCCGGAACCTGGCACGAGACGATCTCGAACGGCCTCATCGCCGGCGCACAGCGGGTGCTGGATGAGGCTCAGGCCACCCACCGCCTGGTCCGTGTGCCTGGCTCGTTCGAGCTGGCCGTGGCCGCGCAGGCGGCCTTCGCGGGAGGCGCCGACGCCGTGGTGGCGCTCGGCGTGATCATCCGCGGCGGCACTCCGCACTTCGAGTACGTGTCGGCGGCGGCCACGGACGGCCTCACCCGCGTGTCGCTCGACGCCGGGAAGCCGGTCGGCTTCGGGCTGCTCACGCTCGACGACGAGAAGCAGGGGCTCGACCGTGCGGGGCTTCCCGGGTCGCAGGAGGACAAGGGCGCGGAGGCGGCGGACGCGGCACTGCGCACGGCCCTCGTGATCCGGGAGCTGCGCGGCTGAAGTCAGGCACGCCTTCCTAGCGGCGCGGTACCCCCCTCTCCTATGGTGAGGGCATGGAGACCCTGCGCCACATCGTGCTGTTCGTCCACCTCATCGGCTTCGCGGTGCTGTTCGGCGCCTGGGCCGCGCAGGCTTTCGGCGGTCAGCGGGTCTTCACCCGGCTCATGACCATCGGCATGACGATCGCCGCCGTCGCTGGTCTGGCGCTCGCCGCGCCGTGGGGTCTGCCGGAGGGCGTGGAGATGAACTACGCCAAGATCGGCACGAAGCTCGTGATCCTGCTGGCGATCGGCGCTCTGCTCGGCATCGGCGGTGCGCGACAGAAGCGCAACCAGCCGATCCCGCCCGCCGTGTTCTGGCTCGTCGGCATCCTCACGGCGCTCAACGCCGCCATCGCCGCCATCTGGCGCTGACCTCACCGCAGAGCGACGGATCAGCTGCGCTTCCACCGCTGTCCGCTCCCGCAGGTCGCGCTCCCGAAGGCGACAAACACAGCCGGCCCGGCTCCGTGGCGCTCGGCGGCGCCGCGGTGCCGGCGGGATTGAGGGATCAGCTGCGCTCCCAGATGGCGGCTGACTGCGCGCCGACGCCGGGCGCATGGATGAGCTGTCCGTTGCGGCCGCCGCGCGCAAAGGTGGCCACGACCGCGGGCGGCACCTCGGCCGGATCCACGGGACGGTCGAGCCACGCACAGTCCCGTACATGCACGAGGTCGGCAGCCGCCGCCGCGGGCGCGTCGTCGTACCGCCACGGCCCCGTCAGCCGCCCGAGCCACAGCAACCCGTCGGCATCGCGCGTCCACACGAACGCGCCGTCGGGCAGCGCGGCGAACCGCTCAAGCCGCCGGGCCGTGCGCTCCCCGTGGCGCGCATCGACCGCGGCGAGCGCGGCGGCCAGGTCGCGCGGGGTCTCCTCCACCCGACCGCCCATGCCGCACACGCCGTTCGCGAGCGCCCGCTCCACGGCGAGCCCGCGCGGCATGCTGTCGTCGCGCGAGCGCATCGGCGCCCGGTAGACCGGCGTGGTGTCGGGGTCGCGCGGCACCCTCACGGCACCGGCACCAGGGTCGCCGCGATGTGCTCCCCGTCGATCACGACCTGCATCAGGGTGCACACGGGCTGACGCCGCCGGTCCGTGGGCGACCCGGGGTTGAGCAGCCGGAGGCCGCGCGGCGTCACCGTGTCCCACGGAATGTGCGAGTGGCCGAACACGAGCAGGTCGTCGTCCGGGAAGGCCGCGTCCATGCGCTTCTCCCGCCCGGTCGCGGCGCCGGTCTCGTGCACGACGGCCACCCGGACGCCCTCCGCCGTGAAGCGGGCGACCTCGGGCAGCACCGCCCGGATCTCCTGGCCGTCGTTGTTGCCGTACACCCCGTGCAGCAGCCGCGCGCGTGACCGCAGGAGCTCGACCGTGGCGAGATCCACCCAATCCCCGGCGTGCACGACCACATCGGCCTCGTCGACGGCGCGGAGCACCGCATCGGGCAGGCGCCGCGCGCGACGGGGCACATGGGTGTCGGCGAGCAGCAGCAGTCGTGTCGTCATCGTCCGCTCTCCCCGCCTCGTTCCTCCCGACTCTACGCGGCGGTGGCCCGCACGACGCGCGGAGGGGCCGTCATCGCGTACAGCGAACTCCCAGGAAGGCGTAGACTCGCCCGGGTCCCGGTATACCAGGGACGGATCGGAGACCCCTTGAGCACCGCCCCCGCCCCCGCCCCCGCGAACCCTCGCTCGCGCGTCATCACCGCGAGCCTCGTGGGTACGACCATCGAGTTCTACGACTTCTACGTCTATGCGACGGCGGCCGTGCTCGTGTTCCCCACGCTGTTCTTCCCCAGCACCAACGACACCGCGTCGCTGCTGTCGTCGTTCGCCGTGTTCGGCGCGGCGATGGTCGCCCGCCCCATCGGCGCCGTCGTGTTCGGCCACTTCGGCGACAAGTTCGGACGCAAGGCCACCCTCGTCGCCTCGCTGCTCACGATGGGCATCGCGACCTTCGTGATCGGCCTGCTGCCGACCTTCCAGCAGATCGGCTGGGTGGCCCCGCTGCTGCTGCTGATCCTCCGACTCGCGCAGGGCTTCGCGCTGGGCGGCGAATGGTCCGGCGCGGCCCTGGTCGCCACCGAGAACGCGCCGAAGGGCAAGCGCGCCTGGTACGGCTCCTTCCCGCAGCTGGGTGCGCCGCTGGGCTTCATCATCGCGAACGGCATCTTCCTCGCGATCAACTTCGCCCTCCCCCACCCCGAGGACCCGGCGCTGAAGTCGGAGGCGTTCCTCTCCTGGGGCTGGCGCGTGCCGTTCCTGTTCTCAGCCGTCATGGTGATCATCGGTCTGTGGGTGCGACTGCGCCTGGTCGAGTCCGACACGTTCAAGAAGGCCGAGCAGAAGGGCGCGATCCGCAAGCTGCCCCTGGCCACGGTGTTCCGCCACCACTGGAAGCAGCTGATCCTCGGCACGTTCATCATGCTGGCGACGTACGTGCTGTTCTACCTGATGACGAACTTCACCCTCACGTACGGGACGAAGGCCGCCGACCTGGAGACCGCGTCGGCCGCGGCACGGGCGGCCGCGGAGGCGACCGGGAAGGACTTCGACCCCAGCGCCTTCGCCGCACAGTTCTACCCGGGGCTCGGCTTCGGCTACACCGACTTCGTGCTCATGCAGATCATCGGCGTCGTGTTCTTCGGCATCTTCACGCTGCTGTCCGGCCCGATCGCCGACGCCATCGGCCGCCGCAAGCTGCTGCTGTGGGTCACGGGACTCATCGTGCTGTTCGGGCTGTCGTTCAACCTGTTCCTGCTCCCGCAGGCGGACCCCAAGTTCACCGGGGCGCTGACGCAGGCGTTCCTGGTGTTCGGCTTCATGCTGATGGGCACCACGTTCGGACCGATGGGCGCCCTGCTGCCGGAGCTGTTCCCGACCAACGTGCGCTACTCCGGGTCGGCCATCGCCTACAACGTGTCGTCGATCCTCGGTGCGGCCGTGGCTCCGTTCATCGCGGTCGCTCTGTGGGCGGCGGTGGGCGGCGAGCCGTGGCTCGTGGGCGTCTACCTGTCGTCCATGGCGGTGCTGACGTTCGTGGCGCTCATCTTCACGCCGGAGACGAAGGACCACGACTACGAGGACGACCTCGGTCTCGCCGCCGCCGTCGAGCTCTAGGGCACGGACTCCAGAACGGCTGCACTCCGCATGGGGTGCAGCCGTTCTCGCATATCCGGCCTCGCCTGCTCAGAGGACCACGACGTCGCAGTAGCGCATCGCGGTCTTCGCCAGGCGTCGATCGAGCGTGAGCAACGGCACGCCGAGTGCCTCCGCGAGCGCGACGTATCCCGCGTCGTACGCGGAGACGTCGTCACGGAGGGTCCAGATGCGCGGGATGAGTCGACGCAGCGGATGCCGCGTGATCTGCATCGACAGGAACGCATCCAGTGCCTCACGGGCGACATGCGCCGGAACCCTGTGGGCCAGCGCGAGCCGCCGCAGCACCGAGACCACCTCGATGTCGAGCCCCGCGTGAGCGTGGAGCGGCCCCGCGTGCGTCCACGGCGACGACGAGAGAAGCGCGTCGACCGCGGCGGAGGCATCGAGGACGGCGGGCCCCGTCGTCGTCACGTACCGACCTGGGCCTCGTGCTCCGAGCGCTCCTCATCACGCGCGGACAGGATCCCCTCCCGCGTGAGCGCCACGCCCGCGGCGCCCGCCCTGGCCTTCGAGGCGGCGATGACCTCGGCGTTGCTGCGGTAGCGCACGAGCTCTTCGAGCTCGCGGGCGACATAGTCGGAGAGCGACATGCGCTCCTGCGCGGCGCGCTCTTTCAGACGGGCGTGGACCTCGTCGGGAAGGTTCCTCACTTGCAGCATGCGACCCATGGTTCCAGCATCACATGTGCTGCGCATGCGCGAAAGGCGAACCTGTGGAAAACGCGGCGTCAACATCTATTGACTCCGGTGTCCACGTCAATGATCATTGACGAAGGAGGTTCCCATGACGCTGAAGACCGCGATCGACCAGGCCGAGGGCGGCGAACCGCTCGCCGAACTGCATCGGCTCGCCGCCCTGCGGACCGAGCTCGCCCGGGCCGAGGAGGCTCAGGTGCGTCGCGCCCGGAACGACGGCTACTCGTGGCAGGCGATCGCGAGCGCGCTCGGCGTGACCAAGCAGGCCGCGCACCGACGGTTCGGTCGCGCCACCTGAGCCGTACAGCCCCCGCATAGGAAACCACTGGCCGGCGAGTACGGTCGAAGTACCCTTCCCCAGATCGAGGTCCCGCATGTCCACCACGGCGACAGCACGCCGGCGCGGTCGGGGCGCCACGCCCGACGGCCCCCGCGCCACCTTCCGCCAGCTCCTCCCCTTCCTCTTCGAGCACAAGCGCACGCTGATCGTCGTGGCCGTGCTGAGCGTCATCGGCGCCGCGACCTCGCTCGTGCAGCCGCTGCTGGTGGGGCAGGTCATCGAAGCCGTGCAGACGGACGGCACGATCGGGGTGCTCGTCTGGCTCCTCGTCGGCTTCGTGATCGTGTCGTCGATCATCTCCGGCTTCCAGCACTACCTGCTGCAGCGGACCGGCACGGCCGTCGTCTACTCCAGCCGCCGGAAGCTGATCGCCCGGATCCTGCACCTGCCGACCGCCGAATTCGACGCGCGCCGGACCGGAGACCTCGTCTCGCGGGTCGGCACCGACACCACCCTCCTATACGCCGTGCTCACCCAGGGCCTCGCGGATGCGGTGGGCAACGCCGTGCTCTTCCTCGGGGCGCTGATCGCCATGCTCGTGATCGACCCGATCCTGCTGCTGCTGATCGTCGTCGTGATCGGGGTCTCGGTCGCCGTCGTGGTGGCCCTCAGCGGCCGCATCCGCACGGCCTCCACGGCCCAGCAGGAGAAGGTCGGCGAGCTCGCCTCCGGCGTGGAGCGCGCCGTGGGCTCGATCCGCACCATCCGCGCCTCCGGCGCCGCCGAGCGCGAGACCGCCGCGGTGACCGAGATGGCGTCGCAGGCCTACGGCATCGGCGTGCGCATCGCGAAGATCTCCTCCCTCGTCGTGCCGGTCGCCGGCATCGCCCTGCAGCTCTCGCTGCTCGTGGTCCTGGGCGTCGGCGGCTTCCGCGTCGCGGCGGGCGCGATCTCCATCGCCGACCTCATCGCGTTCGTCATGTTCCTCTTCCTGCTCGTGATGCCGCTCGCCTCCACCTTCGGCGCCATCACCTCGGTCAACCAGGCGCTCGGCGCCCTCGGCCGCATCCAGGAGGTGCTCGACCTGCCCACCGAGACGCAGGACGACGCCGCCACCGCGGCCGCGCTCCCCCGCGAGACCGATGACCCCGCGGCCCCCGCGATCGAGTTCCGCGACGTGCGGTTCCGCTACCCCGAGAACGTCGTCGCCGCCCGCCGGGCCGCCGCGAAGGAGGCGCAGACGCTGCTCGCCGACGCGCATCTGGAGGCCGCGGAGGCGGAGGCCCCCGATCCGCAGGACCACGAGGTGCTGCGCGGCGTCTCGTTCGCCGTGCCGCGGGGCGCTCGTGTCGCCCTCGTGGGGCCGAGTGGTGCGGGCAAGAGCACGATCCTCTCCCTCATCGAGCGCTTCTACGACCCGACGGGCGGCTCGATCCGCCTCCGCGGCCACGACGTCCGCACGTACCCCCGCGAGGAGCTGCGCAGCCACTTCGGCTACGTCGAGCAGGATGCGCCGACGCTCGCCGGCACGCTCGCGGAGAACCTGCGCCTCGCCTCGCCGGATGCCTCCGATGCCGATTGCGAGCGGGTGCTCCGGGCGGTGAACCTCGGCGACGTGCTGGAGCGCAGCCCACTCGGCGTGGATGCCCCGGTCGGCGAGGACGGCGTCATGCTCTCCGGAGGCGAGCGCCAGCGGCTCGCGATCGCCCGCGCCCTGCTGACCGATGCGCCGATCCTGCTGCTGGACGAGTCGACGTCCTCGCTCGACGGTGTGAACGAGCAGCGCATGCGCGAGGCGATCGACGCGGTCGCGACCGACCGCACGCTCGTGGTGATCGCCCACCGGCTCTCCACCGTGGTCGACAGCGACCTGATCGTGGTGCTGCAGGACGGCGTCGTCGTCGGTCAGGGTACGCACGCGGAGCTCGTCGAGTCGACGCCGCTCTACCGCGACCTCGCCCGCCACCAGCTGCTCGCCTGACGCCGCAGCCGAGGTCCCGGCTCTCCGCCGCCACCGCGTCTTCCTCCCATCGGCGGAGCGGGTCCGGACGCGAGACCGAGATGGGCGCGTCGGCAGACACCACGAAGGCGGGGCGTCTGAGACCACTCAGCCATGGGTTCGTCTCGGATGCCCCGCCTTCGCGGGTCTGGTCTCGGCCCGGAGGCCGAAGGTGCCGGCTCCCCCGAACCGGCACCGGTCTGTGG
>NZ_JALXPE010000061.1 GCF_025143365.1 Microbacterium sp. p3-SID336
CCCTCATCCTTCACAGGTTCAAGAGCCTCCACGAAACCCGGGGCGCTTCATGTCTGTCTCGGTCACAGCGACCGGGGGGGGCAAACCGTCGCGCCCCGGTTGGCGACAAGGCGTAGCGGATACCGCGGAAGACGTGGACTCCGCCCTCGATCTGTCCGCGGACGAGCCCGCAGTGCGCGGTCACTTCGGACGCTTGTTTCGTGTACATGAATCTCCATTGATCCGACGGCGGCTGCGCCGAGGTGACATTCATGCAAACACGGTGACCGGAGCCGAGCCGAGAGGAATTGGCCCGCTGGATTGACCGGTTCTCGACCGATTAGACGCGCAAGACTGGAACCCCAGTGATGCTGAAATGGTTCGCCATCGAGGCTGCGAGTTCGTGGCCGGTGATCAGGAGTTCGAAGTCCGTCACCTCGGCGAACTTGGCGAACGTCGCCGTCCCGAACTTGTGATGGGCTCCAATGAAGATTCGACGAATCGCGGCCTCGGCAGCCGCGGTCTTGACGGCGGCGACGGCGGGATCGGGCGTTGTCATGCCGCGCTCAACGCTGACGCCATTCGCACCCAGGATCGCTAGATCGATGGTGAGGGTGGAGAGCATTTTCGCTGGCCAATGATCCGCGACTCCGAGGGTATTCCCGCGAACGCGGCCGCCCAGGATGACGACCTGAACGTTCGAACGGGGCGCGAGTAGGGTCGCGATGGGCAGCGAAGCGGTCACAACGGTGAACGGTCGATCGAGTGGCAGGCGTTGTGCGACAAGCTGGGTCTGATAGCCCTCGTCGATGAAGATCGTCTGTGCCTCGCCAATACGGGGGATCACTGCGCTGGCGATGCGCTGCTTCTGCTCTGGGTTGATGTTCATGCGGACATCAAGCGCGGGTTCGAAAGCACCGCTCTCGATCGGGTAGGCGACCCCGTAGCCGCGCCGCACTAGTCCTTGCGACTCCAACGACCGCAGGTCGCGTCGTATCGTCTCGGCGGACACCCCCAGAAGATCGGGGATTCCCGCTACATCGAGGCGACCCTGGGTGCGAATCAGTGTCAGCAGCTCCGCCCGTCGACTGTGCCGGAATGCGGCACCGGCCTGATTGGCGACGTCGGTCATGAGTTGAGCATACTCGGACATCTCGCGACCGTTTGGTGCCCGGTTTCACGGGCGATGCACTTCTTGCTGTAGTGCTCAGGGAGGTTGTCCAGCCTCGTGTTGGGTGGGAGCTTTCCAGTGGCCGTGTGGGGCCGGTGCTGATTGTAGAAGTAGCCATGCCGGGAGCGCGTTGCGGCGGCTGACTCGGAGTGGCCATCAGGTGCGACGAGGACAGTCGGCTCGCGGATGGAGTCCCCGTCATCGGCCTCACGTCTCGTGTAGCACATGGGCATCACCTGGTTAGCTGAGTAGGCCGAGAGCAGTCTTGGCGCGGAATACGCTTGGCTCGATTCCTGCTGCGCCGGGTACGACGCGTGACCGTTGGTGTCCGAGGGGGCCGCCGTCGAGTTCCACGACATCTCCCGGTCGGAGCGGGGCATGGTGATTCCTCCCGAATCGTCCCCATAGCTCGGCGAGACAGCCGCCGCCGCAGGTGCCTGAGCCGAAGATGTCGCCTGCTCGGACGATGCTGCCGCGTGAGGCGTAGGCGATCATCTGGCCGAAGGTGAAAGACATGCCGGCGAGGTTGGCGTGTCCGATGTCCTCGCCGTTGATCCTCGCCGTCAAGGGCGCATCGGGCGAGGAGCCCGCGTCGCCTTGGATCAGTTCGTCGGGGGTCACCAGGTACGGGCCGAGGCTGGTGGCGCCGTCCTTGCCTTTCGCGGGCCCTAGGCGCACCGTCATTTCCTCGAACTGCAAGTCACGTGCTGACCAGTCGTTCATAAGCATGTATCCGGCGATTTTGGAGGCGGCTTCTTCGGGCAGGAGATCGGAGCCACCGGCCCCGATGACCGCTGCGACCTCCAGCTCGAGGTCGAACAGTTCGCATCCGGGCGGGACCGGAACATCCTCGAGCGGGCCGCGCACAACGCCGGGATGTGTGAAGTAGAAGGCTGGCGCTTCGTACCATCGCGGCGCGACGTCGGCGCCGGCGAGCATGGCCACGCCTTCGACGTGTTCCTCGAATGTCATGTAGTCGCGGATCGTGGGGGGCGCCGGCAGCGGTGCGAACAGCTGCGCCGTCGACAGCGGCACGACGAGCGAGGATCTCCGCAGGGCTGCGGCCCCCGCGTCCGGCAGTGCTTCGGTGCCAGCCTCGACCAGGCGTTGCAGGGTGGTCTCGCGTGGCAGGGCTCGGATCGTGTCGCCCTCGACGACACCGGCGCGAGGGCCGCTGTCGGCGAGGAAGGTGACGAATCTCATCGGTTCTCTCCGCTATACGGTCGTGGGCAGGGGGGTGCCCTTCCAGGCGACGGCGTCGGCGAACGCCGCCACCGGTTCGAATGTCTCCCCCCGCGCGTCGGCGAGGTAGCGGTGCAGGTTCATCACCAGTCGTTCGCTGTCCGCCCAGTGCGCGAAATCGCCCAGATCGGCGCGGGATGCTGCCTCGAGCGGTCCAGACCCGCGCCGTAGGGCGTCTTCGCCGATTGAGGCGACGAAGTCGTAGTAGCGCCGTTGCCGGTCGAGCTCCGCGGTGATCGCGGACGCTCGCAGTACGGGGCCGTGACCGGGCACGAGCACGTCCGGCGAGAAGCCGGCCAACCAGTCGAGCGCGTCGCGGGCGCCCGGGACGCTGCCCATGAACACCAGCGGGGTGAGGCCGTTGAACACGAGATCTCCGGCGAAAAGCACACCGGCATCGGGCAGCCACGTGATCAGGTCACCGTCCGTGTGAGCCGCGAAGCCGGGGTGGCGGATCTCGACGGTGCGCTGTCCGGTGACGATGTCCGCCGAGGCGGTCAGCAGCTCGGGGAGCCGTTTGACCGCGCCGCCCCAGTCGGGGACGGGGTCCCAGAACGGGGGGCATTGCTCGATCACGATGTCGTCTACGAGGGCGCGGCGGGTCGCGGGGTGAGAGATGATCGTCGTCTCCGCCGGGAGTAGGCAGTTGCCGTGGGTGTGGTCGCCGTGCGCATGGGTGTTCACCGCCCACCGCAGCCTCGCCCCTGGTCGAGCGGTGTCGATGGCCGCGAGCAGCTCCCGCGTGCGCGCCAGCGTCGCGCAGGTGTCCACCAGCACGTCGCCGTCGTCCCCCGCGATCAGTCCCGCATTGTTGACCCACCACGTACCGTCCTGCTGAACCCACGCCCAGACTCCCGGGGCGATCGGTTCGAGCTCACGCGGGAGCATGTGATCCACTCGCGGCTTCCGCCATCGCCCGGATCGCGGCGAACATCCCGCCAGGGGGCGTGCCCGGGAGGGTGGCGCCTGCCGTCTTGACGCGCTCGAGGATCCTCGCAGCTGACGCGTCGAGCCGTTCGTCCAGCACAGTCTCGTCGACCTCGAGCAGCCGCCCGTCGTGCTTGACCACGGTCCCGTCGACCAGCACCGTCTCGACGTCGGCAGGGGTGGTCTGGAACACGAGCGTCGCTGCGGGGTCGATGCGCGGATGGGCGGAGCGTCCGTGGCCGCCGACGATCATCAGGTCGGCACGCTTGCCAACGGTCACGCTGCCGATGCGGTCTTCCATGCCGAGCGCTTCGGCAGCGTTGACGGTCACCCATTCGAGTGCTTCGTACGCGCTGACGGTGGGGGCCAGCGGGTCCTCGCCGGCGAGGTTGACGTGCTCCGTGCTGGCCCAGCGGTCGAAGGCGATTGCCAGGCGCAGCTGGTGGAACAGGTCACCGGAGTTGAGCGAGACGACATCGGCGGACAGCGTGGGCTTCAGCCCGTGCTGGCGCGCCTGGGCGAACACCGGCCGACCCATTCCCATGTTCAGCTCTGTCTCCGGTGAGATCGAGATCTTCGCGCCGTGGGCTGCGAGAGCCCGCCATTCCGCCTCGTCGAGCGTGTTGCAGTGAACGTGCACCTGATGGGGGTCGAGCAAGCCGTGCTCCGCGAACTCGCTCACTCCCGAGGGCATGCTCCACACGCACCCGGTATGTGTGACAACGAGTGCTCCGCGCGAACGCGCCGCCCTGATCTCCTGCGCCGTGGCCTCGATCGGAACGACGCCGTACTCGGTGAGCGCCGCGCCGAGGGAGACGAGGGACGCTCGGTCGGCCTGCAGATCGTCGGCGACTCGATGGAAATCTGCCACACGCATATCGTGGCTGAGGAAGTGCGGCGGGGACGCGGGGCTGGAGTCGAAAAAGCCATAGCCGAACACCGCGCGGATCCGCGCGTCCCGGAGCCCGCGGACGGCGGCGTCGGCGTGATCCGGCGTGTTGTTGCAGTGCGAGAAGTCGAGGATCGTGGTCACTCCCGCGTCGAGCGCCTCCAATCCGCCCGCATAGTTGCCCAGGTACACGTCGTCGGGTTCGTAGGCGGGTGAGAGCGTGTACCGCACCCCGGCCAGGTAGTCGCCGAGCACCCAGTCTCCGCAGAGTGCGCGCAACTGCGTCTGCCAGGTGTGGCGATGGGTGTCGATGAACCCGGGTGCCAAGATCCCGCCGGCGGCGTCGATGGACTCCCCGCCGGCGTCGGAAATGCCGTGACCGATGTCGGCGATGATGCCGTCCTCGACGAGGACGTCGACGTCGTCCACGGTTCCCACCTCCCGGTCCATTGAGACGAGCGTGGCGTGCCGGATCAGTACGCGTCGTTGCGCCATGACCAGTTCCTTTCGGGTCGGTGTTGTTCATGCTGAGCACAGCACGTTCCATGCGACGGATCATCAGCCAAAACGGTTACGATCCGGGAGAACACCGCACCGACCCAGTACCGCGTAAACTGTGCTAGTAGACGGGGATCGGGTGCCCGTCGCCTCACTGTGGAGGACGCCATGGATCTGCGCGCGTTGGAGTACGCCGTTACGCTCGCCGACGAGTTGCACTTCGGGCGTGCGGCGCGGCGCCATTTCATCTCAGAGCAGCCATTCGGTCGCCGCATCCGCGAGCTCGAAGCAACGCTCGGCGTACGCCTCTTCGAGCGGACGAGTCGACAGGTCTCGCTGACGGATGCCGGTGCGGACGTAGTAGCGCGGGCGCGGCGGATCCTCGCCGATGTCGAGACCATCTCTCGTCTCGACCCGACACGGCGACCGTGCCGCGACGCGGGCACCCTGCGACTGGGCGTGCTCGGATTCGGCGCAGGCGCGCTGTGGCCAGCGCTGCGCGAGAAACTCTTGCGACACGCGCCCGACACCGAGATCGAGTTCGTCGAACTGGACTTCTCCAACCAGCACAGCCTCTTGCGCGACGGCGAAGTGGACGCGGCGATCGTGCAGTACTTCGAACCCCAGCCCGGCACCCAGTTCGACGTGATCGACAGCGTGCCGCGGGTAGTCGTGGTGCCGGCACGGTCGCGGCTCGCGAAACGGCGTCACCTTGCCGCCGCCGACCTGCGCAGCCAGGACTGGCTTCGGGTCTCAAACGAGCACGGCACGATCGCGAAGTGGGCGGGGATCATCCCCCCAGATGTGCCCGACGAATTCGTCGTCAACCGACCCGAAGCGATCCCCACGGCAGTGGCGATGACCGGGCGGATCTCGCTCCACGCCGCGACGGCACGCGACTACTACGGAAATCCCGACGTCGCCTTCGTCCCCGTGGACGGGCCCCCGCTACAGATCGCGGTCGCCTCCCAGACCAACGACCGGAGAGTGCGAACGCGAGCACTGCGTCAGGCTGCCCGTGAAGTCGCCGCCGATACGCCCAACCCCGCCATGTGAGTGTGTCTCGAGTCAATCCCGCCCTTCGACACGGTGCTAGTGATGAGCCCGGGCGGGTGCGATCGTTGCTGTATCCGAACGCATTCACCCCGATCGGCTTGCCTGCAGGGATCGCTCGATCGCGAACAGCGTGTCCCGCTCAGAGAAGGTCGAGTACCCGGTCACCGGGTCCAGCTAGAGCACGAGGGAGATCGTCGCCATGGACTGGTCTGCCTCGGGGTTGGCTGTCACAAATCCCTGTCCTGCCCTGCCCGTTGCTCGCCCGGCCCGGCCCGGCCGTCGAGACTCTCGCGTCTCGACGGCGACCGACCGGTACTGGAACCTCTTGCTGGAGCCCGAGGCAGCGCTGGATCTGCGCATCATCGTCTACTTGAGCTCGCTCAGCCGCCACGAGATCATCGGTGCGTGAAACGAGCTTTCGTTTCAAGGTACCCAAGGTGCTGATCTCGATGACTGCCGAGGGGTCGTTGTCACGCGCGTGCGGCCCCAACGATAGCGGCGGTCACGGCGTCGGCGAATCCGGCGGGATTAGCTAGATGCGCGAAGTGGTCGGCTCCGTCGATGTCGGTGATTGTCGATCCCGGAATCACGTGCGCCAGCTCGTGCGCCGACCGGTAGAGGAACGGTGCCGTCGTGGTGCCTGCTATCAGGTGTGTGGGGTCGGCGATCGCAGCGTAGGGTGTGAGATCGGTGCCCAGGGCGTCGATCTCGCGAAGCTCTCGGACCCAAGTCGGGGTCAGCGGGGCGGAGGTCGACCAGATGGGCGTCTCGCGAAGGAAGGGAATGGCCTGTGCGGGTACACGCACGAAGTTGATCAGTGCGTATTCGAGGGCTGCGTCGAGTTCGCCAGCCTCGGTCAGCGTCGCATATCCAGGTAGCTTGTCGCCGGCGACTGGGCCATCGACTGCGAGTGGCGGTTCAAAGGCGACGTGGACGCCGCCCCCGAGTCCCTGGGTGCGCGAGTAAGCCAGCGTGCACAACGCACCATACGAATGACCAAGCAGGTGTGAAGCCGGGCCTGCCACGGCGAGCATGGTGGAGATGTCGGACACCTCGGTCGCGATCGAGTACGTCTCGCCGTCCCCGCTGCCCCCACGCCCCCGGCGGTCGTAGGCATACACCGTGAACCGCTCCGCGAGCACCTCGCTCGCCGGGATCCACTGCTCCTTTGTCGCGACGCTCCCGTGCGTGATGAGGAGTGCTGGCCCAGTGCCCGTCTTGAAGTATTCGAGCGGTGTGCCGTCAGCCGCGGTGCTGACCAGGTACTCGATCGTTGGCATGTCTTCTGCCTCCTTGCAGTGTGATGACCAGGCAATGATGTGACAATTTCGCGTTGAACGCAACCACTGTGTTTCTTTTAGGATACACGCGGGCGTCGTCGTCCAGCTCGGGCGGTTGATGGGACCGATTTTGTACGCTGCGCAGGCGACGCTCAGCGAGTCCGCCGCCGACGTGCAGGCAACCGACGGGGTTCGCGGGTGATGGTCCGCACCTGGCCGTGAACGCGCGTGAGTCTGTGATCGGGTGCCTGATCGTGTGTCGCCGCGGTCAGCCGGTGATCGGCCTTGTTCCCGTCAGCCTGCACTGTACCGAGGCTCTCGGCGACCGGAGCACGGTGGAAGAAGAGCTCCTCGAGGCTCGGTGCGATCGCTGTAAAGCAACTCGCAAAGCGAACGATATGCGAAGCGCGTCCGGCAACGTCAGCCTCCGGGAACCGGCGGCAGCTCGGTGATCGCGCCGAGCTTCGAGTAGCGGGGGCCGGCGAGGCGCCCGAGCGGACGAACCTTCTCGGTGTCAATGCGCCCGCCTGACATCACCTCATCGGCGATGTGCCATCCGACGACGGTTCCCACGACAAACTCCCCGCCGGTGGGGCTGAATGCGGTTGTGCTGTGAAAGCGGCACTCCATGGCGACGGGAGCCTTGAGCAGGCGTGGCACGCGGATCGACTGGGACGGTGCAAGAGCGACCCCCAGATGCTCGGCCTCGCTTACCGAGGGTTCGAAGAACTCGGAGCTCGCGTGCAGGGCTGGGAGCATATCGTCGCTGGCGATGTTGACGACATACTCCCCGAACTTCTCAATGTTGACGATGGTGTCCTTGCGGCTGTCGTGGCGTCGGTTCACGGTGAAGCCGAGCATCGCGGGATGTTGGCTCACCCAGGCGAACGAGCTGAATGGCGCGAGGTTCACGATGTCGATTCCGCTGGTCACCCACGCGATCGGGCGTGGCACCACCGACCCGACCAGGAGGCGATAGGTGGCCGCAGGCGAGAGGGTCGAAGCATCCACGTACATGCCGGCGTCCTATCTTCTGTGTCTGATCGCCGACATGGTCCGCGTGCGCGGGCTCGCACAATGACGCGGTGTCGGTCCTGCCCACTTTACGGCTGCTCGGTCGGTGACGCGTTCGTGGTGATGTCGCGGAACGCGACTCTCGCGCCGTGACTGACGAACTGGGCTCAGCGTTCCCGGCTCGTGGCCACCGCGTTCTCGAACTTCGTGCTCTCGACCTCGTTCCCAGGCGTAGCCGCAGTGCTCCGTTGTCCCTCGTCCCCGATCGCCTCCGCTCTCACCCGCCTCCCGCATGGTTGCCATCTTCCTGGGCTTCGCGCAGGCCTTCGGCGACGGGGATGCGACCCAGGAAGACCTCCTTCATCGTCGGCCCGATCGCCGTGAACGCCTCAGAGATGCGTGCTCCGTGAGGTGCTTCTATTGTGCCGTTGTCGAGCACGTCGAGGAGCGGGGAGACGTCGACGCCCTCCCCGGCCCAGTAGTCGAAGTACGACTGCTGGGCGTCGAGCACGGCGGGCAGCGCGGCACCCGTCGCGCCGAGCGACGATGCGCCCTCGACGCTGGCGAGCCACTCCAGCACGGCCTTCTGCGCCTCGGGGTGCTCGGAGGTCGCGCTCGCGGCGGCGACGATCCCGTTCGTGAGGCTGATCCTCCCTTCCGGGCCCTCGGGCAGCGGGGCGATGCCCCACTCGAAGTCGGCGCCGTCGCGGATGTTGGCGATGTTGTAGGCACCGGTTTGGAAGAGCGCGAGCTTTCCCTGCAGGAACTGGTCGCGGCTGAAGTCGCCGTTGTCGTTGGTGTCGGCGGCCGATGGGGCGACGTGGTGCTCGTTGATGAGATCGACGACGTACTGGGTGGCGGCGACGCCCTCGGGCGTGTCGAAGCCGAGTTCCTCGCCGTCCTGGAACACCGCTCCGGCGGATGCCAGGTAGTTCGCCCAGATGGCCTGGAAGTCGTAGGCGGCGTTGTAGCCGAACTGCGTCAGCGTCAGCGGCTCGAAGGCCTCGTCGGCCGGGGTGAGGCCGGCGCCGTCCTTCGTGAGGCGGGTCGCGACGTCGATGAGGGTGTCGCCGGCGCCGTCGGGGCTCCAGACGAGGTTCTCGACCTCCTCGACGCTCACTCCCGCTTCGTCGAGCAGCGTCTTGTTGTAGAAGACGCCGATGCCGGGGTCGGTCAGCTGGGGGACGCCCCACAGTCCGTCCTGCCACGTGAACTGGTCGACGACCGTCTGCGCCCATGCCTCGGAGGCGCCGGCGCCGAGCACTTCGTTGATGTCCAGGAGGGCTCCCGCTTCGGCGTAGTCGATGAAGTTGCTGGAGTTCACCCAGAAGATGTCGGCCGCGGAGCCGGATGCTACGTCGTTGCGCAGCGTGGTCCAGTAGTCGGCCCAGGGGATGACGTCGATCTCGATCGAGATGCCGTCGTTGGCGGACTCGAAGCCCGGCGCGGCGTCTTCGTACGCTACGGCGGCCTGATCGTCCCAGAGCCTGATCGTGACCACCTGCTCGTCGTCGTCCGTGTCGCTGCCGGCTTGGCATCCGGCTAGTGCGCTGGCTATGACAGCTGTCAGCGCCGCGACGGTCATCCGCATCAGTGGTTTGCTCATTGCCGTGTTCTCCTTGCTAGGCCATCGCGCTGGCGGGGGCTCATGTCTTGCTCACTTCATTCCCGTGATGGCGATCGAGCGCACGATCTGCTTCTGGAACACGACGAACAGGACGATGAGCGGCACGAGCGAGATCGTCGTGGCCGCCATGACATACGTCCAGTTCGCCGCGTACTGCGTCTGCACGGCCGCGGTCGCGACGGTGAGCACGGGGACCTTCGTGCCCGCGATGACGCGCGGCCACATGAAGCTGTTCCACTGACTGACCACCGTGATGAGCAGGATCGTGACGATGATGGGCGTCGACACGGGCACGACGATGTGGGACAGGATGCGCAGGTTCCCGCTTCCGTCCAGGCGTGCCGCGTCGATGAGGTCCTGGGGGATGCCGCGGAAGTACTCGCGCAGCAGGAACACCGCGTAGGGCGAGGCGAACAGGAACGGCAGCACGAGCCCGGCGAACGTGTCCTTCAGTCCCGCCCCGGCCATCATGAGGTAGAGCGGGATGACGAGGACGGTGCCGGGGATCATGAGGGTGGACAGGAAGATCCAGAAGACGACATCCCGGCCGGGGAAGGTCAGCCGCGCGAAGGCGTAGGCGGCGAGGATCGACGAGCCCACCTGGAAGACGACGACCACGACGACGGATGCCAGGGTGATCAGCAGCGCCCTTCCGAGGTCGACGCGTCCGCCCAGCATGGCGGCGAAGCTGTCCAGGCTCCACGGGTCGGGCAGCGACAGGGGGGAGCTGCGCGCGAAGTCGGCCGGCGATTTGAAGGCCGTGACGAAGCTGTAGAGGAACGGCAGCATCATGATGGAGGACGTGACGATCAGTCCGGCGTAGATGCCGATCGTGCGCACCGCGCCCCGCCCGCGCCGGCGCGGCTTCTCACGAGAGGTCATAGGTGATCCTCCGGCGGAAGTACAGGTGCTGCACGAGCGTGACGGACATGAGAATGATGAGCATGACGGCCGCCATCACACAGGCCCGGCCGAGGTTCCCGTTCTCGAATGCCTCGGCGTAGATGTGCCAGGCCAGCAGCGAGGTGCGGTTCTGAGGGCCGCCTCCGGTGAGGGCGTAGACCTGGTCGAACACGTTGAAGGCCGCGATCACGGTCGTCACGGTGACGAAGAACAGGGTCGGGCGCAGCAGCGGCAGCGTGATCGACCAGAAGGTGCGCAACGGCCCGGCCCCGTCGATCTCGGCGGCTTCGAGGATCTCGGGCGGCACCGCCATGATCCCCGCGATGAAGAACAGGGACGTGTACCCGACGTTGTTCCAGAGCACGACGAACGCGACGGCCGGCAGCGCCCAGACGGGCGAGACCAGGATCTCCAGCCGATAGCCTACGATGGCACTAAGGAGCCCGCCTGTGGGCGCGAGGATCCACTTCCAGACGACCCCGAGCGCGAGCGGCGCCGAGATCCACGGGATGACGATGAGCGTGCGGAAAAGTATGGTGCCGCGAACGCCCTTGGTCAGGAGAACGGCGAGGAGCATGCCGATGGCGATCTGGGCGGGCACGACGATGCCGATGAAGAGGAACGTGACGCCGAGCGATCCGAGGAACGTCGGGTCGGTCAGCACGTCGACGATCTGGTCGACGCCCACGAAGCGCGGGGAGTCGAGCATGTTCCAGTCCTGCGTCGTGAGCCACAGGACGACGCAGACGGGCACGACGAGGAATACCAGCACGCCCAGAGCGCTGGGCGCCAACAGGGCGTATCCCGCGAGTGCGGCGCGCGTGCGGCGGCGTTTCGTCACCGCACGCATCTCACCTCCCGCGCGATTGCGGAACTTCTTCGCGTCGCTGTCATGATCGGCGGGAGGCAAGCGTGCGCCGTGTTGCGTCTGCATGCGCGGGTCGCCCCATTCGGAATCGATTGGCGTCGCACTGACCCGGATCCCCGGAACGGGTGACTCAGCCCGGCAGGGCCTCCCGCGGTGCGAGATGTCGCTGCATCCGAACCGCGGCTGGGAGGTGGCGGTCTTCGCCTCGCTCTCACGGGCGCTGGATGCGATCTTCCCATCGCCGAGTTACGCGCTCAGCGGCCGTCTCGGGACCAGCGTGATCAGGATCACGCCCACGAGGGCAACGCCAGCGAACACGTAGAAGTTCACCTGGAAACCGAGAGCGAGACTCGCGATGACGCCGCCGATCAGCGGGCCGCTCATCCCGCCCAGACGGCCGACGCCGAGCGTCCAGGCCAACGCGGTGGCGGAGTTGGCCTGCGGGTAGTACGTCGCCACGAAGCCGTTCACAAATATCTGCGTACCGATAGAGCCGAGGCCGGCGAAAGCGATGAAGACGAGCAACACGCCATAGGGCAGGCCGAAGCTCATGAGCGTAACGGCGATGAAAGCGACCACGAAGCTCGCAAGCACCACCTTCTTGATGCCGATCTTGTCGGCGATGTACGAGCCCGAGATCGCGCCGACGATCGCGCCGACGTTGAGCGCGAGCAGGAAGCTCAGCGAACTGCCGAGGTCGTAGCCGGCCTCGCGCATGATCTGAGGCAGCCAGGTGTTCAGACCGTACACGAGCAGCAGACCGCAGTAGCTGGCGAACGCGAGCATGAAGGTTCCGAGGATCCAGTCGCGGCTGAACATCAGGCGCAACGACCTCGGCTTCTTTGGTCCCACCGCTGCCGCATGATCCTTGGGGGTGGCAACGATGTCGGAGTAGGCGAGACCGTAGTCGTCGGCGATGCGGCGCGCCTCCTCGTGGCGTCCGCGCGCGGCGAGGTAGGCGACCGACTCGGGCATCAGTGCCCAGATGAACGGCACGAGCACGACGATGGGCAATGCGCCGAAGGCGTACAGCCAGCGCCAGTCGATGTGCGGCAGCAGCATGATGCCGAGCAGCGCGGCGAGCACGCCGCCCACCGAGTACCCGCTGTACATGACGGCGTTGGCGAGTTGACGGCGCGCCTTCGGCGCGAACTCAACGGTCATCGCGACGCAGCTCGGGATGACCGGGCCGAGGCCCAGCCCGGTGAGGAAGCGCAGCACGCCGAACATCTCCGGCGAGGGCGCGATCGCGGTGAGGCCCATGAGCACCGAGAACCAGGTCAACGAGATGATCATGATCCTCTTGCGGCCGAGCATGTCGGTCAGGAGACCGACGAACAACGTGCCGATGAGCATCCCGAAGAGGGCGAGACTGCCGAAGACGCCGGCCGCACTGGGGCTGACATCCCACTCTTGATCGCTCAGGATCGACGGCACGGTCGATCCGTAGACGACGAGGTCGTACCCGTCGAAGACGATGGCCACGAAGCAGAGGACGAGGACGGTCAGGCCGGACTTCTTCTTGGCGCCTCTGCCGACGATTGATGGTCGGGGCGGTACGGCGTAGTTCACGAGATCTGCTCCTCGTCTTTGAGTGAGGGGACGTGCGAGGCCAAGCATGTAACAAATACGCGGCGCTTGTCAAGATAGTGTTTTGTATTGAGGTTCGTGCATTCTCAGGGACCGGGTACGAGTCGGGCTTGGGCGCTCACCTTGTACGCGAGGAGCACGATCTGGCGTGGCCGACGGCGCAGATGCCTCGGACGTGTCGTCGCCAACAGGATGTTCGAGCCAGCGAGTGCTCTCTACAACCTGGATCTGGAAGAATCGTCGGGTGACGCCCCGTTCTCTCGTCTTCACCCTGTTCGGCGACTATTTGCGCTATTGCGGGAGGGGCGAGGTGCCGTTGACAGGGCTCACACGGATGCTTGCGCAGTTCGATGTCGATCCGGGCACCACCCGTGTCGTGATGACCCGTCTCCGCAAGGAGGGCTGGTTCGAGTCAGAGCGTAACGGCCGGGAGGTGACCTATTTACTCTCGGACAAGGGGTGGCGTCTGCTCGACGAGGGCCGTGAGCGGATCTTCCGTCGGCGTGACGGTCGGTGGAACCGAGAGTGGTCGATGGTGATCGTGAAGTTCTCGGAGCGGCAGCGGGTGGCGCGCGACGACGCACGCAAGCGGCTGGCCTGGCTCGGTTTCGGGCAGCTCAGCGCATCGATATGGATGAGTCCTCACCCGCGTCTGGACGAGGCCGAGCGGGCGCTCTCCGACCTGCAGCTTGTATCGCTCGACCTGCTGACGTGCTCGACACGCGGCCTCAAGGAGGATCGCGGGATCGCGGAGCGGTGCTGGGATCTCGGCGACGTGCAGGCCGACTACGCGCGCTTCGTCGAGGAGTTCGGGAAGACGCCTGCTCTGCAGGGAGCCGAGGCGTTCAAACGTCACGTCGAGCTGACGAGCGCCTACCGTCAGTTCCCCTTCCGGGATCCGGACTTGCCGGAGGAGCTGCTGCCCGACGGCTGGACCGGGCGGGTAGCCCATGAGGTGTTCACGCGGGTCTACGCGACCCTCGAACGCGATGCCGATGGCGTGGTCGAGGAACTTGCGGGCCTGCAGGTGCGTCGCAAGGCGGAATGACTCGTTCCAGACAGCCAGGGCCGCTGCTTCTGCGTCGGCCCGATGAGCCCGTTTCGCCTTCTCGCTGAGATCGTCGCCGTGGAGGGGACGGAAGTCGGCATGGATCGATCGGTTCTCGTGTGATGCGGATCCGACGAGAGTCGCGGTCAGGACTTCGATTCCTTCGTGGGAACGCTATGCCGAGGCCGTCACGTGATCGACGCGACGCTTGAACTCGCGGCACCGTTCCAGGAAAGCCTCATCCGAGAACAGCTCCGACTTCTCCGCCGGTACAGCCACAGCGAAGGCGAGCCAGATGCCGGGCTCGGGCGGTCGGAGCGGCATACTCAGTGCCCAGACACCACGCTCGGTCGCCTCACGGTTGAGCGCGTGTCCCTGATCTCGCGCTCGACGAAGCTCGGCCGTCAGCGTCCGGAACTGCGCGTCGCTCAGCCTCGTCCCGCTACGCGCGGCCGCATCTGAACGGTAGAGCTGTGCGAGTGCGGCGTCCGGCAGCAGCGACAGCAGCATCTTGCCTCCCGAGGTGAGCATCGCGGGCAGGATCTGACCGCGCCTGCTGCTGACCGCGAACGATCGCCGGGGAACGTATGTCTCGATGAAGCGCGATGTCGTGCCGAAGCGGGTGACGAGACTGACGGTCTGCTCTATCTCGGCGACGAAGTCGAGGAAGTGTTGCTCGGTGCGGCTCTTGAACTCGCGAATCGCCCCGGTGCGCACCGGAGGAACGTTCATTCCGGGACCCGGACGATAGACCCGGTCCTCGTCCTGAACCGCAAAGCCGCGGTATGTGAGCATGCAGAGAAGACGGTGCGCTGTCGACCTCGAGACGCCGACGCGCTCCGCCGCAGTCATCACGCGGAGAGATCCCTCATCGCGCAGCAGCTGCAGCAGCTGGAGGGCGCCGTCGACCGAGCCCAGCATGTACTTCGGCTCGGGAACGAGCTCTCGCCTGCCGCCCGAAGAATACTCGCCCGGATTCTGCATAGTGGGATTGTAGCCCCGACGCTTCACGGCCCGAGGCGATACTGCTGGTGGTTCCCTCTGAACGAGAAGGAGTTCAAAGATGACTCAGATCGATCCGATTACCGGACTCGAGGTCGTGGACCACGACTCGATCGACAACGCGATGCATCCCGAGGACACGCCTGAGCTTCGCGCTCTCTACGAGGGCTTCGAGGAACAGCACCTCATGCCGCTGTGGACGCAGATCGACGACCTCATGCCGATGTACCCGGCGCCCAAAGCGGTACCGCACGTCTGGAAGTGGGCGAACCTGTATCCGCTTGCTCAGCGGTCGGGCGACCTCGTGCCCGTCGGGCGCGGCGGCGAGCGGCGCGCGATCGGCCTGGCAAATCCCGGTCTCGGTGGCCGCGCCTACATTTCCCCGACACTGTGGTGTGCGATCCAGTATCTCGGTCCCAAGGAGACCGCGCCGGAACACCGCCACTCGCAGAACGCCTTCCGTTTCGTCGTCGAGGGCGAGGGCGTCTGGACGGTCGTCAACGGCGACCCGGTGCGCATGAGCCGCGGCGACTTCCTTCTCACACCTGGATGGAACTTCCACGGCCACCACAACCAGACCGATCAGCCGATGGCATGGATCGATGGCCTCGACATCCCGTTCTCCTATCAGAACGACGTGGGCTTCTTCGAGTTCGGCTCGGAGCGCGTTACGGACTATGCGACCCCCAACTACTCGCGTGGAGAGCGCCTGTGGTGTCACCCGGGCCTGCGGCCCCTATCGGGCTTGCAGGACACGGTCAGTTCACCCATCGGGGCTTACCGATGGGAGTACACCGATCGTGCCCTCACCGAGCAGCTCCTGCTCGAGGAAGAAGGCGTGCCCGCTACCGTCGAGCAGGGTCACGCGGCGATCAGATACGTCAACCCGACCACCGGTGGCGATGTGATGCCGACGATCCGCGCCGAGTTCCACCGGCTGCGAGCGGGCACCCGCACCCCGATCCGCCATGACGTCGGCTCGCAGGTCTTTCAGGTGTTCGAGGGCGCCGGTGACGTCGTCCTCGACGGCGTCACACGCACGCTCGAGAAGGGCGACATCTTCGTCGTGCCCTCCTGGGTACCGTGGTCGCTGCAGGCCGAAACCCAGTTCGACCTGTTCGCCTTCTCGGATGCGCCGATCATGGAGCGCCTGCACTTCAATCGCACACTGATCGAGGGAGACAACCGATGAGACTCGCAACCCTGCGCCTCGACGAAAACGGCACTACCGTCGCGGTTCGCGTCGACGGCGACACTCTGACCCATTTCGACGGCTTCCCGGACGTGGGAGCGGTGCTGCGCGCCGACGCCCTCGATCAGGTCACGTCCGCGGGAGGGCAGCAGGAGGCGCTCGACGAAAACCGTCTCGCACCCGTCATCGTCGCGCCGCAGAAGATCATCTGCGTCGGCCTGAACTACCGCAACCACATCCGCGAGATGGGCCGCGATCTTCCCGAGTTTCCGACGCTGTTCACCAAATACCCCGAGTCACTCATCGGCCCCCGCGACCAGATCCAGCTGCCGCCGGAATCGAACGCGGTCGACTGGGAGGGTGAGCTCGCCCTCGTCGTCGGCAAGACTGTGCGTCGCGCGTCGCCCGAGCAGGCGGCCGAAGCGATCGCGGGCTACTCCGTGCTCAACGACGTCACCATGCGCGACTGGCAGTACCGCACCCCGATGTGGTTCCAGGGCAAGGCGTGGGAGAACTCCACCCCCATCGGCCCCGTGTTCGTCACCCCCGACGAACTACCCGCTGACGCGGTCATGACGACCCGCGTCGACGGTGAGATCGTGCAGCAGACCCCGATCAACGACCTGGTGTTCGACTCGGCGGCGCTGATCTCGTACATCTCCACGATCTTCACGCTCAATCCAGGAGACGTCATCGCCACCGGCACTCCGGGCGGCGTCGGCCACGCACGCAAACCGCAGCGCTACCTCACCGCGGGCCAGACCCTCAGCACCACCGTCGACGGAATCGGCGAGCTGGTGAACGTCGCGGTGCCGGAGCAGGCGTGATGAGCACCGAAGCGCGACAGATCGCCGAAGAAGGGATCGAGGAGGCACGAGCAGCGCTCAGAGCGCGGCAGGGTGCCGGCGCACGCTACGACTCTCCGAACGCGCCGGCGACGGAACTCGACTGGGCGCGCCGCGGCACCGCGTACTTCGCACGCAAGCTCAACGAGTTGCGCGACGACGAACTTCAGCAGCCAAGCCTGCTGCCCGGCTGGACACGCGCCGAACTGGTTGCGCATGTGGGCTACAACGCTCGTGCGCTCACCCGGCTCACCCAATGGGCAAGGACCGGCGTCGAGACACCGATGTACCTCACCGACAAGCAGCGCGGCGGCGAGATCCTGCTCGGCGGCACCCTCCCGCCACGCGCTTTGCGCAATCTGTTCGCGCACGCGGAGGTGCATCTCAACGTCGAATGGCGCGACCTCAGCGCCGAGCAGTGGGATCACGAGGTGCGCACCGCGCAGGGACGACAGGTACCCGTGCGTGAGACCGCCTGGATGCGATCTCGCGAAGTATGGGTGCACGCGGTCGATCTCGCCAACGGCGGCTCGTTTCTCGACTTCCCGCCCGAACTCGTAAACCGCATCATCGCCGACGTGCTGGCCGCGTGGCGCCGCCGTGGCGACCATGCGCGCTTTCTCCTCGCTTTCGAAGACGATCGGGCACCCATAGAGGTCGGTGATCCTGAAGCGGGTGATGCCCCGACCATCTCCGGCACAGCCCCCGACCTCGCCAGATGGCTCACCGGCCGCGGAGCGCGACGACTGACCTGCGACGCAGAAGAGCTTCCCGCGATCCCGCGCTGGTTCTGAGGCACGCAGGGCGGCGGGTGATGCTGGTGTCCCTTCTCATCCCGCGGTCATGGACCCCGCGGGGTCGCGAAATCGGCGCGCGCGTTGCTGCGGGAGGCCGGAGCAGGGGCCAGGCACGCCACAAGTAACAGAATATTGACACACTACTGGAAATTGTAACAAGATGGTGTAGTCGGTTCACTCCGTAAAGAGGCGGGAAGGTTCAATGTCGAAACGAATTGCTGTCGTAGGTGGCGGCCCCGGTGGCCTGTTCTTCGCGACGCTGATGAAGAAGCGTTGCCCTGAGTGGCAGATCACGCTCTTCGAGCGCAACCAGGCGGACGTCGCCTTCGGCTTCGGCGTCGTGTTCTCGGACGCCACGCTGCGCAAGATTCACGCAGCCGACTCTGTGCTGACCGATGGGCTCGCAGCATACGGCACGCACTGGGAGACCATCGACGTAGTCTCCAAGGGCGAGACGTACTCCTTCGGGGGCAACGGGATGGCCGCCATCCATCGTCGCGTTCTGCTGCGTCTGTTGCAGGAGAAGGCAGGGGATGCGGGCGTGGAGTTGCGTTTCGGCGAGTTCGTGCCAACTCCCGATCGACTCGACGGCTATGACGTGATCGTCGCCGGCGACGGCGCCAACTCGGCGTTTCGCACAGCGGTCGGCGAGGTCGAGCTCGGTCACGTCGTCGAGCAGGCCAGCGCCAAGTTCATCTGGTTCGGCACCGACCGCATGTTCGACGGACTCACGTTCCTGCACCGACGCTCTGAGCACGGCAACTTCGCCGTGCACGCCTACCCGATCTCCGCCGATGTGAGCACCTTCATCGTGGAGACCGACGAGGACACCTGGCGCCGGGCCGGCCTCGACGAGTTCGACGTCACCCAGCCCCCCGGTCCCTCCGATGAGAAGACGCGCGCCTACATCACCAAGCTGTTCGCGGGGGAGCTGCAGGGCGGGCAGCTGCTCACCAACAACTCCCGCTGGGGAAACTTCCGCACCCGCCGCACAGCGACGTGGCACGCCGGCAACGTCGTCTTCCTCGGCGACGCCGTCCACACCGCGCACTTCAGCGTCGGGTCCGGCACGAAGATGGCGATGGAGGATGCTATCGCCCTCGCCGACGCTCTCGCCGCCCACCCGGACGATCTCGACGCCGCCTTCACCGAGTACGAGAGTGTCGCGCAGCCGCAGGTCGCCCGGGTGCAGACCGCGGCCCGCCCGAGCCTGCGATGGTGGGAGCACTTCGGCGAGTACTACCAGGCCTTCGAGCCCTGGCAGTTCGCCTTCCACTTCTTCTCGCGCAGCATCCCGTTGCAGAAGATCCGTATCCGGGACACGCGTTTCGCGGAAAGGATCGAGGCCGAGTGGCGCGCGCGTCACGACGCTGACGTGCTCGACACGCCTCTGGAGATCGGTTCACAGCGCGCGCCCGGCCGTCTGCTGACCTGGACCTCTGACGGCGAGCTCATCCACGCCTCCGGCCGGGAACTCGACATTGCCCGCGCGCACATCATCGATCTGGACGTCGCACAGCGCTCCGCCGAGGCCCCCGATGCCGAGCTGGTCATCCTCACCGGAGGGGAAGAGGAGGCGCGCATCTTCGAAGCCGAGCGCCACGCGCTGACCGGAGAACTGCCGGTCCTTGTCGAGCTCGTCGACGGCACGCCGGATCATGCCGCGACCCTCGTGCTCTCAGGCCGCGCGCACGCGGTGATCTCCCGATGACGCACAGCGCCCTGCGTGCCCTCTTCGACCCGCGCGGAGTGATGGTCATCGGCGCCTCGGCTTCGCCGGAGAAACTCGGCGCGGTGATGGCGGCGTCTCTTCAGACGAGCGGCCTGCCCCTCGCACGGGTCAACCCGCGCGCGAGTACCGATGGTTTCGTGAACTCGGCCGCGGACGCCGCACGCCAGATCGCCGCTGCCGGCGGTAGCCCCGATCTCGCGGTGATCTGCGTGCCCGCCATTGCCACAGCCACTGCGCTCCGAGACTGCGCAGCAGCCGGCGCGACGGCCGCACTCGTCTGCTCGGGCGGCTTCTCCGAGATCGGGCCGGAAGGCACCGAAATCGAAGATCGCGTACGCGAGGAACTCGCGCGCAGCGGCATGCGCCTCGTCGGCCCCAACACCTCGGGCTTCTTCGCCCCCGTCCGCCGTCTCATCGCGAGTTTCGTTCCCGGCGCGCACAACGTCGCCGCCGGTCCGGTCGGCGTCGTCGCAGCCAGCGGCGGCGTCAACCACATGCTCGCCTTCCGCCTCTCGGCGCAAGGCATCGGTGTGAGCCTCGGTATCGGGATCGGAACGGGGATCGACGTCGGGCACGCCGACGTGCTGCACCACCTCGCCGAGGACGAGCAGACACGGGTCATCGCGCTGCACCTCGAGTCGTGCGACGACGGACCCGCGCTGCTCGCCGCGGTGCGAGCGGCGGCGGAACGGAAGCCGGTGGTCGCCCTCGTCGTCGGCCGGAACAACGTCGCCGAATTCGCCCGATCGCACACCGGCGCCCTCGCGACCTCCTGGCGCACCACGCGATCGGTCCTCGCCCAGGCTGGGGCCGTCGTGGTGGACGATGAAGAACAGCTGATCTCGGCGGTCATCGGGCTGTCGGCCGGTCGGATCGCCGCGACCGCTCACCCGGGCGTGGCGCTCATCACAGGCCAGGCTGGCCCCGGTCTGCTCATCGCCGATGAACTCGCTTCGCGAAAGGTCGAGCTGCCGACGCTCTCCGAGCCGACCCGACGACGCCTCGGGGAGCTGCTGCCGCCACTGACCTATCAGGCCAACCCTGTCGACACCGGACGACCAGGCCAGAGCTTCCCCGAAGTGATCGCCGCGGTGTCCGACGATGACTCTGCCGACGTCGTCGGGGTCTACGGCCTCACCGAGCCGGTGCTCGACATGGTCGGCAGCGTGCAGCAGGCGCGCGCGCTGCAGCACGGAAGAACCCCGGTGCTCATCGCGATGGATGGGCCCGCAGACGACATCACCAGCATCCGGTCGACAGCGGTCGCAGCAGGCATCCCCTTCGTCACCGGTCCGCTCGGTCTCGCCCAGGCACTCGCCGGCCTCGCTGAAGACGCCCGGCTCCGCGCTCGCACGGGTGACGACCGGATCGTCGAAGGCCTGCGGATCGAGGCGCGCGAAGGCTGGGACGAACACGCCACCAAGAAGCTCGTCGCGGGTGTCGGGATCGCCACTCCACGGCGTCGCGTCGCCGCCACGCAAGAGCAGGCCCACTCCGCCTTCGCCGAACTGAACACCCCGCTCGCCGTGAAGATCCTCTCCGAGACGGTGCTGCACAAGAGCGATATCGGCGGCGTGCACCTGGGCGTCTCCGATCTCGCCGCGCTCGACGCGGCGTTCGACGCACTGCGGACCATCGGCGCCGAGCAGGTACTCATCGAGGAGATGGCGCCGGCCGGCGTCGATCTCATCGTCGGTGCACGACGCGATCCCGTGTTCGGCCCGATCGTGCTCCTCGGGATCGGGGGGACTGCTGCCGAGGCCATCGGCGATGTGGTAATCCGCTCGGCCCCGCTGAGCATCGAAACAGCGTCCGATATGCCCGATGAGCTTGCAGCACGCGAGCTCCTGCGCGGCTGGCGCGGCGGCCCGGTCGCCGACATCGACGACCTCGCAGCCTGCATCACCGGACTCGGGGGCATGCTCGCGGCAAACGAGTGGATCGACGAAATCGAGGTGAACCCGCTGAGGATCACCGCCGAGGGCGCTGTAGCCCTCGACGCAGTGCTAGTAACGCGGAAGGAAGACAATGGCGTCGACAACCACAACTGAAGGGGTCGTCCCCTGGCCCACGGACCTCGCGGCCCAATACCGCGAGGCCGGCTACTGGAAAGACGAACTGCTCACCGCTCCCATCTGGCGCATGGCTGCGCGACGACCCGATGACATCGCGCTCGTCGACGGTGAGACCCGCATCGGCTATGCGGAGATGTGTCGACGCGCCGACGCGCTCGGCGCACGACTGCGCGAACTCGGGTTCGAGACAGACGACCGAGTCGTCGTGCAACTGCCCAACACGTGGGAGTTCGTGATCTTCACGCTCGGCTGCCTGCGAGCCGGCATCATCCCTGTGATGGCACTGCCCGCGCACCGACGCCACGAACTCGAATACCTCGCCGAGCACTCCGAAGCCGTTGCCATGGTCGTCCCCGACATCCTCCGCGACTTCGACCACCAGGCACTCGCCAAGGCGATCAGAGACGCCGTGCCGAGCGTCCGCGACATCATCGTGCTCGGCGACGCCCACGCGGACGCCATCGACCTGCGCGGGCTCTGCGCGCTTCCCGCCGACCACGAAGACCCCGCAGCGACGCTCGACGCGCTCCCGATCTCTCCCGACGCCGTCGCTCTGTTCCTGCTCTCGGGCGGCACCACGGGTCTGCCAAAGCTCATCCCCCGTTCACACAACGACTACAGATACAACGCCGAGGTCGCGAACGAGGCTGCCCGCTTCGACGACAGCACCAACTACCTGGTGACGCTCCCGGCCAGCCACAACTTCCCGCTGGCCTGCCCGGGCCTGCTCGGCACATTCCTGGCAGGTGGCACCGTGGTCATGCTGCAAAGCCCCGAACCGAGCCGAGCCTTCGCGACCATCGAGGCCCAGCGCGTCACCCACGTCGCTGCCGTGCCCGCGGTAGTCCAACGCTGGATCGACTACGAAGAGGCCGAGCGAACCGGCCAGCTCGCGACGCTGCGGGTGGTGCAGGTGGGCGGATCGCGTCTGGTCGATGAGCTCGCCGCGCGTGTGAAACCCGTACTCGGCGCGACGCTCCAGCAAGTGTTCGGTATGGCCGAGGGTCTGCTCAACATGACCAGGCTCGACGACCCCGAACCGATCGTCATCGGCACGCAAGGCCGCCCGGTGTCACCAGGCGACATGGTCCGGATCGTCGACGAGGACGGCGATCCTGTACCGCTCGGAGGCCGCGGGGTTCTCCACACACAAGGCCCCTACACACTACGCGGATATTACAAAGCAGCGGACCACAACAAGCGATCCTTCGCGCCCGACGGCTGGTACATCACCGGCGACATCGTGGAGCTCCGAGAAGACGGCAACCTCGTGGTGCAGGGCCGAGACAAAGATCTCATCAACCGCGCCGGCGAGAAGATCTCGGGCGAGGAAGTGGAGAACCTCCTCTACCGTCATCCCGGCATAGAGATGAACGCGGCTGTCGCGATCCCGGACCCGGCCCTCGGCGAACGTGTCTGCGTCTATGCCACGCTGCGCGAGGGGGTGCAGATCGAACTGGACGATCTGCGGAGGCTCATGCGCGATGCCGGCGTGGCGGCTTACAAGCTGCCCGAAGTACTGGTGATCATCGATTCGATGCCCCTGACCAAGGTCGGCAAGATCGACAAGAAGGCGCTGCGCGAGGATCTCACGAGACGTGGCGCACTGGAGCCAGGTTCCACGCACTACCCCGGTTAGAAACACCTGCACAGGGGTCGCCGCCTCGAAGACA
>NZ_JALXPE010000062.1 GCF_025143365.1 Microbacterium sp. p3-SID336
CTCGGGTGCTCAGCCGACGCCGGCCGTCTGCTCCAGGTAGGCGACGAAGGCGGGGTCGGACATCATCGGCACCGCCAGGCACAGCGAGACGATGATCACGGTGATCGCCGCGCCGACGAGCGGCACCCACCAGGTGAGACGCCCTCGGCGGAGGCGACGGATCGAGAGCGCGGCCGTGACGCACCAGCCCAGCGCCAGAACGATCGCGGCGATCGTGCCCCAGGTTCGCCCGAGGTCGTAGTTCGTGAACTCCCCCTCGATACCGAGGATGGTCATGCTCTCGTTCATCACGCGGCCGATGTCGAGGTACGACAGCCCCGTGACGATCACGTTCACCAGCCCGTACGCGAGCAGGGCGATCGTGGCCATGCGGTCGACCGGGTGACGGCGGCCAGCTGTGGGGGCCGATGGCGCGGCAGCAGGTGCGGGCGCGGCAGGTGCCACCGGCGGAGCCGGGGCGACGACCTCATCGACCAGTGGCAGTCCGCGGGCGAGCCGCTGCTCCTCCGGCGTTGCGAGCTCACCGTAACGGGGGCGCTGATCGGTCATCCCGCCATGTTAACGCCGGCACCTCGGCGGAACTCACAGGCAGCGGTGCGTGGAGGCAGCGGGCCCGCACGCAGCGGGCCCCGACACAGCACGCCCCGAAGCAGCAGACCCGGAAATCGACAGCGGCCCCGGAGAAGTGGGGACTTCTCGGGGCCGCGGACGCGGAGCGCTGGGGACGCTCCTCATCCTGGTTGGTCGCCGGCGCTGGGGACGCCTGAGGCGATCAGTAGCGTTCTGTATGCCGCTACTCTTCCGATAGTAGGAAATCCTGGGGGCCCGCACCAGAGCGAGTACTTCAGATAGTGAACTCCGCCTCAGGCCCCGCGTCGAGCGAATCCGCGCCGAGCTGCAGGGAGAGCCGTCGCGCCGTGCGCTGCAGATTGGAGACCAGCTTGCGATCCACGACCGCCTGCTCGGCCGGGAGCGAGATCGCGAGCGAGGCGGTCACCCCGGGAGCGATCACCGGCACAGCCACACAGGTCGCGCCGATCGCGTACTCCTCCTTGTCGATCGCCCACCCCGGCGAGTGCTCCAGCTGGGTCAGCAGGGTGCGGCGGTCGCTGATGGTACGCGGGGTCAGCTCCTCCAGGCGGTGCCGGGAGAGGTAGTCGAGTCGATCCTCGTCCGGGAGGTCGGCCAGGATCTGCTTGCCCAGCGCCGTCGCGTGGGCACTGGAGTGCAGGCCGACCCACAGCTCCACCCGAGGGTTGCGCTCCGCATCCACGATGTCGACCAGGTGCATCTCCCCGTCGGCGAAACGCGAGAGGTAGGCCGTGGCCCCCACGTCCTCCGTCACGTCCCTGAGGGCGGAGCGGACGCGCGCGAGGAACACGCCGCGCGAGTCGATCTGCTGCTGGAACGACGGGAACCGGGTGCCGAGCACCAGACCGTCCGGCTCCGAGCTCAGGTAGCCCTCGTGCACGAGGGTGCGCACGAGGTTGTACGTGGTACCGGGGGTCAGCCCGGTGATCGCGGAGAGCATCTTCGTCGGAAGGGGGCGCGGCGAGTTGGCGACGATGTCGACCAGCCGGAGCGCGCGCTGCACCGACCCGATGAGGGTCGGCTCCGCTTCCGCGGCGCTCAACCTACGCGCCTCCTCCGGCGGATGCGCGGCCACCGAGGGCGCGCGCGTCGCGGTGACCGGTGGCGTCCTGGCGCAGCTCCTTCGGCAGAGAGAACATCAGGTCCTCCTCCGCCGTGCGCACCTCCTCCACGTCGCGGTAGCCCGCGTCGCCGATCGCCTCCAGCACCTCGCGCACCAGCACCTCGGGCACCGAGGCGCCACTGGTCACGCCGACCGTCTCGACGCCGTCGAGCCACTCCTGCTGGATCTCCTCGGCGTAGTCGACCCGGTACGCGGCCTTCGCCCCGTACTCGAGCGCCACCTCGACCAGGCGCACGCTGTTGGAGGAGTTGGCGGAGCCGACCACGATCACCAGATCGGCGCCCGCCGCGACCTTCTTGATCGCCACCTGACGGTTCTGCGTCGCATAGCAGATGTCGTCGGACGGCGGATTGTGCAGCTCGGGGAAGCGCGTGCGCAGGCGGTTCACCGTCTCCATCGTCTCGTCGACCGACAGCGTCGTCTGCGAGAGCCACACCACCTTCGACGGGTCCTTCACCTGGACGGTGTCCGCCTCCTCCGGCGAGTTGACGACCGTGACGTGGTCGGGCGCCTCACCCGCGGTGCCCTCGACCTCCTCGTGCCCGTCGTGCCCGATGAGCAGGATCTCGAAGTCGTCGCGCGCGAAGCGCACGGCCTCGCGATGCACCTTCGTGACCAGCGGGCACGTGGCGTCGATCGCGTGGAGTCCGCGGTCGGACGCGGCGTTCACGACGGCCGGCGAGACACCGTGCGCGCTGAAGACCACGTGCGCCCCCTCGGGGACCTCGTCGACCTCCTCCACGAAGATCGCGCCCTTGGCCTCCAGCTCGGTCACCACGTGGATGTTGTGCACGATCTGCTTGCGCACGTACACCGGGGCGCCGTAGCGCTCGAGCGCCTTCTCGACCGCGACCACCGCGCGATCCACACCGGCGCAGTACCCACGCGGCGCCGCGAGGAGCACGCGCTTGGGTCCGGGCACCGGGTTATCCTGAAGCCGCCCGGCCGCGGCACGCACGCGTGGGATGCGGGGAGCGGGAAGATGAACGGCAGTCGAAGTCACCCTTCGATTCTACCGTCGCGCGGCTGGACGAGGCCGGTGAGAGCCGGGGCAGGGACGGGAGCACATGACAGTCTTCGAAGCGACGACCGGTCCGGGTGAGACCCCGCCGGCGGACGCCGTCGCCCCGCGCGACTCCACCGCGCAGGCCCCCACCTCCGTGGCCCGCCTGAACGCGACCATCCGCGACTTCGTCGCCCGGTGGAACACGGTGTGGGTCGAGGGCGAGATCACGTCGTGGAACGTGCGCGCCGGCAACGTCTTCGCGCGGCTGAAGGACACCCGCTCCGACGCGCAGATCTCGATCCGTCTGTGGTCGAGCGTGCGCGCGCGGGTGCCCTCCGACCTGGGTGTCGGCGACCACGTCGTGGCGGCCGTCAAGGCGGACTACTTCGTGAAGTCGGGCGACTTCAGCTTCGCGGTCTCGGCCATGAAGCACGTCGGTCTGGGCGATCAGCTCGAACGGCTGGAGAAGCTCAGGGTGCAGCTGCGCCAGGAGGGTCTGTTCGATCCGGCGCGCAAGAAGCGGCTCCCCTTCCTCCCGCACGTGATCGGCCTGATCACCGGCGAGCGCTCCGACGCCGAGAAGGACGTGCACCGCAACGCGGAGCTGCGGTGGCCCCAGGTGCGGTTCCGCACGGAGTACGCCGCGGTGCAGGGCGACCGCTGCGTCCCCGAGACCCTGGCTGCGCTGCAGCGCCTCGACGCTGACCCCGAGGTCGACGTGATCGTGATCGCCCGTGGCGGCGGCGACCCGCAGACGTTGCTCGGCTTCAGCGACGAGCGCCTGGTGCGCGCCGTCGCGGCCGCCCGCACCCCGATCGTCAGCGCGATCGGGCACGAGAACGACCATCCGCTGCTGGACGACGTCGCCGACCTCCGCGCCTCGACCCCGACCGATGCGGCGAAGCGCGTGGTCCCCGATGTGGGAGAGCAGCGGGCGCTGATCGCCCAGCTCCGCTCGCGCGCCACGAGCCGCCTGACGCAGCGCCTCAGCCATGACATCGCCCAGCTCGAGCAGCTGCGCTCGCGACCGGTGCTGCGCTCCCCCGATCCTCTGATCGACGCGAGGGCGCAGGAGACCTGGCTGCTGCTGTCGCGGGGTCGCGACGCCGTGCAGCGGCAGCTCGACGACGCCGGCCGCCGCACGAGCGAGCTGCGCGCCTCCCTGCGTGCGCTCTCCCCCGCCGCGACCCTCGCCCGCGGCTACGCGATCGCCTACCTGGACGGCGGCGTGATCCTCCGCGACGCCGCGGATGCCCCCGCGGGCAGTGCGCTCACGATCACGGTGGATCGCGGGTCGGTCGCCGCCCGCTCCGAGGGCGAGATCGCGGAAGGCGCCTGAGCAGGGCGGGTCCGGGGCACGACGTAGGATGGAGGAGTGAGCGCGCTGAACGACACCCCTGTGGACACGCTGTCGTTCGAGGCCGCCCGCGACGAGCTCGTCCGGGTCGTCGCAGAGCTCGAACAGGGCGCCCCCACCCTCGAGCACTCGCTGGCACTCTGGGAGCGCGGAGAGGCGCTGGCCGCCCGCTGCGATGAATGGCTCCTCGGTGCCAAGCGACGACTGGAGGCCGCCAGGGCCTCCGCGGCCGATGAGACCACGGGCGGAGAATCATGAGCAAGGTCCCGGCCATCAACGCCGACCTCGGTCGTCCGGAGACCGCAGAGGAGACCGCCGCGCGCAAGGCCGCCTCCAGCAAGGCCTATCGGTCAAGTCAGACCGTGCGCAACCTCGTCGCCGCCCTCCTCGTCACGCTCGCGGTGGTCTTCGTGATCATCGCCGTCGTGCCTCGCGGAGAGCCGGTGGCGCCGAAGCCGATCGACGTGGCCGGCATCGCCGAGGGCGTGGAGTCCTCGATGGGAGGCCCGGCCATCGTCCCCGAACTCGACGGCTTCTGGCGCGTGAACGCGGCCGAGCTGCAGAGCGGCGCGACCGTGGTGTGGGAGGTCACGCTGGCCCCGGCCGCCGACGAGGAGCGCGGCTTCATCAAGCTCGCCCAGGCGTTCGACGCCGACTCCTCGTGGGCCCCGCAGCGTCTGAACGGCATCGCGCCCACCGACACGACCCGCATCGGCGGCCTGGAGTGGGACGTCTACGAGCCGGGGAGCGCGGGGGCGGACGCCAACGTCACCTACGCGATCGGCACGCAGGCCGGCGACGACTACGTGCTCCTGTACGGCTCCCGGTCGGCGGAATCCACCGCCGAGCTCGCGGAGTCGCTCGTCCCGCAGATCCGCACCGTCTCGGAGGCCCGATGACCCACCCCCTCACGCCCGCAGCCGCCTGGAAGCAGATGCAGGACGGCAACCGCCGCTTCGTGCGCGACGAGCCGCAACACCCGAACCAGAACGTGGCCCGCCGCAAGGATCTGACCGCGGCGCAGCACCCGGTCGCGACGCTGTTCGGCTGCGCCGACTCCCGCCTGGCCGCCGAGATCATCTTCGACCTCGGCCTGGGCGACCTGTTCGTGGTGCGCAACGCCGGTCAGGTCATGGGCGAGTCGATCGTCGCGAGCCTGGAGTACGCCGTGGCCGTGCTGGAGGTGCCGCTCATCGTGGTCCTGGCGCACGACTCGTGCGGTGCGGTCCGCGCCGCGATCGACGGCACCGCGATCGACGCGGCACCGCTCCCCCCGCACATCTGGAAGCTGATCGCTCCGATCGTGCCCGCGGCGCGCAAGGTCCTCGCCGAGAGCGGCGGGCAGACCGTCGCCGACATCGACGCGGAGCGCGTGGGCGAGGAGCACCTGCGCAACACCGTGCACGACCTGCTGCAGTCGTCCGAGATCATCAGCAACGCCGTCGCCGAGGGCCGTCTGGGCATCGTCGGCGCGAACTACCGGCTGGCCGAGGGCGAGGCCGTGCCCGTCATCACGGTCGGCATCGAGACCGAGGGGACCGTCCCCGCAACCAAGGAGGGTTCGGAATGACCGACACCGATTACCGCATCGAACACGACACGATGGGTGAGGTGCGCGTGCCTGTGAACGCGCTCTACGGGGCGCAGACGCAGCGCGCCGTCGAGAACTTCCCGATCTCGGGCAAGGGCCTAGAGCCGGCCCAGATCGCAGCTCTCGCGCGGATCAAGAAGGCCGCGGCGCTCGCGAACAAGGAGCTGGGCACGCTGGACGGCGGCATCGCCGACGCCATCGCGCAGGCCGCCGACCAGGTGGCCGCCGGCACGCACGACGGCGAGTTCCCCGTCGACACCTACCAGACGGGCTCCGGCACCTCGTCGAACATGAACATGAACGAGGTGCTGGCCACGCTCGCCACCCGCATCCTCGGCTCGACGGTGCACCCGAACGACCACGTGAACGCCTCGCAGTCGTCGAACGACGTGTTCCCCACCTCGGTGCACATCGCGGTGACCCAGGCTCTCATCGACACGCTGATCCCCGCGCTCGACCACCTCGCGGTCGCGCTCGAGGCCAAGGCGGAGCTGTGGAAGGACGCGGTCAAGTCCGGCCGCACCCACCTCATGGATGCCACGCCGGTGACCCTCGGCCAGGAGTTCGGCGGCTACGCGCGTCAGATCCGCCTGGGCATCGAGCGCGTGCAGTCCGCCCTTCCCCGCGTGGCCGAGGTCCCGCTCGGCGGCACCGCCGTCGGCACCGGGATCAACACGCCGCTGGGCTTCCCGCAGAAGGTCATCGAGCTGCTCGCCGCCGAGACCGAGCTTCCCATCACCGAGGCGAAGGACCACTTCGAGGCGCAGGCCAACCGCGACGGCCTGGTCGAGACCTCCGGGGCACTGCGCACGATCGCGGTGTCGCTCACGAAGATCAACAACGACCTGCGCTGGATGGGCTCGGGCCCCAACACGGGTCTCGGCGAGCTGCACATCCCGGACCTGCAGCCGGGCTCCTCGATCATGCCGGGCAAGGTGAACCCCGTGGTGCCCGAGGCCGTGCTGATGGTGTGCGCGCGCGTGATCGGCAACGACGCCACGGTCGCCTGGGCCGGAGCATCGGGCTCGTTCGAGCTGAACGTCGCCATCCCGGTCATGGGCACGGCGCTGCTGGAGTCGATCCGCCTGCTGGCGAACGCGTCGCGCGTCCTCGCGGACAAGACCGTCGACGGCCTGCAGGCCAACCTGGAGCGTGCCGCGGCGTTCGCCGGCATGAGCCCCTCGATCGTCACCCCGCTGAACAAGCTGATCGGCTACGAGGCCGCCGCGAAGATCGCGAAGCACTCGGTCGCCAAGGGGATCACGGTGCGCGACGCCGTGATCGACCTCGGCTATGTGGAGCGCGGGGAGCTCACCCTGGAGCAGCTCGACGAGAAGCTCGACCTGCTCTCGATGACGCACCCCGGCTGATCGACTGATCCGCTGAGACGACGGATGCCGCGAGGACCTGGTCCTCGCGGCATTCGTGTCTCCGCCGTCGTCAGCTCAGCTCTCCACCCTCCAGGAGCTCCGTGACGAGGGCGGCGATCGCGGACCGCTCGGACCGCGTCAGGGTGACGTGCCCGAAGAGGTCGTGGCCCTTGAGGGTCTCGATGACGCTGGCGATGCCGTCGTGCCGTCCCACGCGCAGGTTGTCCCGCTGGCCGACATCGTGCGTGAGGATCACCCGGGAGTTCTGCCCCATCCGGCTGAGCACCGTCAGCAGCACGTTGCGCTCCAGCGACTGGGCCTCGTCCACGATCACGAACGCGTCGTGGAGGGACCGCCCGCGGATGTGGGTGAGCGGGAGCACTTCGAGCATGCCGCGCTCGACCACTTCATCGATGACGTTCCCGGAGACCACGGAGCCGAGCGTGTCGTACACCGCCTGCCCCCACGGGTTCATCTTCTCGCCCTGGTCGCCCGGCAGGTACCCGAGCTCCTGACCGCCCACCGCGAACAGCGGGCGGAACACGATGATCTTCTTCTGCTGCTGCCGCTCCAGCACCGCTTCGAGCCCGGCGCAGAGCGCCAGCGCCGACTTGCCGGTGCCCGCACGCCCGCCCAGCGAGACGATGCCCACCTCCGGGTCGAGCAGCAGGTCGATCGCGATGCGCTGTTCGGCCGAGCGGCCGTGCATGCCGAAGATGTCGCGGTCGCCGCGGACGAGACGGAACTCCCCGTCGCCGGTGACCCTGCCGAGCGCCGAGCCGCGCTCCGAGTGGATGATGAGTCCCGTGTTCACCGGCAGCCCGCGCACGTCTTCGCTCAGGCCGACCTCGCTCTCGTACAGGTCGCTGATGTCGTCGCCGGAGAGGTCGAGGCCCGCGATGCCCGTCCACCCCGAGTCGACGGCCTGCTCGGCCAGGTACTCCTCGGCGCGGAGTCCGAGCGAGGCGGCCTTGACCCGCATCGGCAGGTCCTTCGAGACGATCGTGACCTCCTGCCCGTCCTGCGCCAGGTGCATCGCCACGGACAGGATGCGGCTGTCGTTGTCACTGAGACGGATGCCGGCGGGCAGGACGGAGAGGTCGGTGTTGCCGAGCTCGACACGGAGCGTACCGCCCTCGCCCACCTCGACCGGGAAGTCCAGGCGGCCGTGCTCCACGCGCAGGTCGTCGAGGTGGCGGAGAGCCTGTCGGGCGAAGTACCCGATCTCCGGATCGTGGCGTTTGCCCTCGAGCTCGGTGATGACCACGACCGGCAGCACGACGGAGTGCTCGGCGAACCGGAAGAACGCCTGCGGATCGCTGAGCAGGACGGACGTGTCGAGGACGTAGGTGCGCAGATCCTGATCGGGATCGGCGGCCGCCGCTCGTCGCGTCGTCTGACGGGTGGACTGCTGCGCGGTGCTGGTGGTCTGCTGCGCTGAACGTGTGGTCACGACCCACTCCCGACCCGGGGATTCCCGGCTATTCGAACGAGTCGACCAGGGGGTCACGAGTCGCGAACCTGAGGCCGACCCGACCGGGCGCCTTGCCCGATGCCTCGAAGGTACGGCCGCCAGCCGGTTTTCCACGGCCTCGACACGCCAGCGATTCCTTAAGCGACGGTGAACGATTCCCGGCCGAACGCGTCGAGCGTCTCATCCAGCATGCGCAGCGTCTCCGCGTCGGTGCCGGCGTGCGGCGCGATCCGCACAGAATTCCCTCGCGCGGTCACGACCAGTCCGGCGTTCGCGAGGGCGGCGGCCAGGCGTGCAGGCTCCTCCGGGGCGAGGGTCACGATGCCGGCGCGCGCATGCGGCTCGCGCGGAGACACGACCTCGATCCCGTGCCGGTCGGCGGTCGCGATCACCGTGTCGACGTGGTCCGCGAGGCGCTGCTCGATCGCGGCCACCCCGGCGTCGCGCACATCGCGGACGCCGATCGCGAGCCGCCCTGCCGCGAGGGTGTCCGGCACGCTCACGGTGTAGGCCTTCGCGGATGGCGCCGGCGCCGGCAGCTCGTCCACCACCAGGCCGCTCGCCGTCGTGCCCGTGATCCCGGAGAGCACGGGGGCGATGCGCTCGCGGGCACGCGGCGAGAACCAGGCGAAGCCGCTCCCCCGCGCCGCCCTGAGCCACTTGTAGCCGTGCCCCACGACCACATCCGCCGCCGCGTAGTCCGCATCGACGATTCCGAAGGACTGCACGGCATCGACGATCAGCAGCCGGTCGGGGCCGACCACGTCGCGCAGTGCGCCGAGGTCGACGCGGTAACCGGTGCGGAAGTCCACGTGGCTCACGGCGACGGCCGTCACCTCGTCGTCGAGCGCCTCCGCGACCGCGTCGGGTGTGACGCGACCGTCCGGCGGCGTGATCCAGCGCGGAGTCAGGGCCCGATCGGAGGCCGTGGACGCCCGCTCCAGCGTGAGGCTCACGCTCGGGAACTCGGCCGTGCTGGCGATCACCGCACCGGAGACGCCGTACAGCGCGTGCATGAGCCCATGTGTCGACGAGGGCTGCAGCGTGACCTCGTCTGGCGCCGCGCCGAGCAGCTCGGCGATGAGCTCCTGCGCCTGCCCGATGCGCTCTCCGACGAGGGCGAGCGACGAGGGCCGCCCGCTCGCGAGCAGGTCGGCGTCCGCGAACACCTCCTCGCGCACGGAGGGCGACAGAGGCCCGAAGGCCGCCCAGTTCAGGTAGCCGGGTTCGTTGTCGAACGTGCCGACGTAGTCCTCGAGTGCGCTCACGTCGTCATTGTGGCATGCGCCGGCTAGCGTCCGAACCGGCGGTCGCGGTCGGCGAAGTCACGGATGGCACGCAGGAAGTCCACCTGCCGCAGGTCGGGCCCCAGCGCTTCGACGAAATAGAACTCGCTGTGCGCGCTCTGCCACAGCAGGAAGTCGCTCAGCCGCTGCTCCCCGCTGGTGCGGATCACCAGGTCGGGGTCGGGCTGCCCGCCCGTGTACAGGTGCTCGCCGATCATCTCGGGAGTGAGCTGCGCGGCCAGGTCCTCCATGGTGCCGCCGGATGCCTCGTGCTTGGTGATGATGCTGCGCACCGCGTCCACGATCTCGTTGCGACCGCCGTAGCCGACGGCGAGGTTCACGTGCAGTCCCGTGTGGTCCTTCGTGCGCTCCTCCGCGTCCGCGAGCACTCTGGCCAGCTCGGCGGGGAGGATGTCGGAGCGGCCGACGTGCTTGACGCGCCAGTCGCCCTCCTGCGACAGGGCCTCCGCGAGCTCCGCGATGATCTCGATCAGATCCGCGAGCTCGGCCGAGTCGCGCTTGCGCAGGTTGTCGCTGGAGAGCAGGTACAGCGAGACCACCTTGATCCCGAGCTCGTCGCACCAGCCGAGGAACTCGCGCATCTTCGCGGCGCCGGCACGGTGCCCCTCCGCGGGGGTGTCGAATCCGAGCTGTCGCGCCCACCGGCGGTTGCCGTCGATCATCATGGCGACGTGATGCGGGACGGAGGCGGGATCGAGGTGTCGACGCAGCCGGCTGGTGTACAGCCGGTACAGCGGCCCGCGTCCCGGGCTCTCGCGTGACATCACCCACCTACGCTACCCTGCCCGTCCCTTCGCGCGGTGTGCGAAAGCCCGGGACACGTGCCCGACACGGCATGCGCTCCGGCTTAGAGTGAGCACGTGAGCACACCCGATCAGCCCAGCACCGACATCCCCAAGCTGCCGCTGCTCGAAGCGGCAGCGGTCGACGCCGCCACCGAGGTCAAACCGACCTGGCGCGGCTGGATCCACGCGGCGACGTTCCCCGTGGCGATCGTCGCGGGCGTCGTGCTGATCGTGGTGTCGGAGGGCGCGGCGGCGAAGTGGGCGGCGGCGGTCTTCATGGCCACGTCGCTCCTGCTGTTCGGCAACTCCGCGCTCTATCACCGCTTCGACTGGAGCCCCCGGGTGAAGGTCGTCCTGAAGCGGATCGACCACGCCAACATCCTGCTGCTGATCGCCGGCACCTATACGCCGCTCGCCGTCCTGGCGCTGCCCCCGCAGAAGGGGACGGTGCTGCTGATCCTCGTGTGGAGCGGGGCGCTCCTGGGCATCCTGTTCCGCGTCTTCTGGATCCACGCGCCGCGCTGGCTGTACGTCGCCCTCTATCTGCTGCTGGGCTGGGCCGCCGTGATGTACCTCGTCGACCTGCTGAACGCGAACGTGGCGATGATGGTGCTCGTGATCGTGGGCGGCCTGCTCTACACCGGCGGCGCGATCGTGTACGCGCTCAAGAAGCCGAATCCGTGGCCAGGGCACTTCGGCTTCCACGAGATCTTCCACGTCTGCACCGTGCTGGCGTTCCTGTGCCATTGGACCGCATGCCTGCTGATCGCGCTGGCGCCGCTCACGCCCTCGCTCGGCGCGCGGTGAGCCGTGCGGCCAGCGCGCGGTGAGTCAGGGCGTGCGATGATCCGGCGCTCGTGGTGATCCGGCGCTCGTGGTGATCCGGCGCGCGCGGTGAGTCAGCGTTCGCGAGGCCTGCCGTCGGCGTCCGCGTCGGGCTCCGTCGTCCCGCTGGTCTGGGAGCCGCGGGCGTCGGAGTCCACCTGGGCGGCCTGCTCGGCGTCCAGCTCCTCCCTGACCTCTTCGCGGTATCGCACCCGGCGGATGCGGCGGTTCATGTCCCAGATCAGCAGGATCACCGCGACCAGGACGATCACGATCACGGCGAAGCCGGCGAAACCGGGGGTGACCGCCTCCGGCGCCACCGTCATCGAGGGCGTGGGCATCGGAGTCTCGGACAGGAAGCGCATGAATCGGCCTTTCGTACGCAGGTCGCATAACCTGGTATGACCAGCCTAACGACCGGAAGACCCCACCTGTGACGACCGCCATCGAGCTCGACGAACGCTACGGCCGCACCCGGCGACGCCGCACGCCCTGGATCATCGGCGGAGCGATCGCCGTCCTCCTCATCGGCGTCTTCGGCTGGTTCACCGTCGCGCAGTCCATGAGCTCGGTGGACGCCGATGACCTCGGCTTCGAACTGGTCGACGCGCACGCCGTCGACCTGCGTTTCCAGCTCACCGGCGTGCAGGGCAAGGACGTGGTGTGCGTCCTCGAAGCACTCGACGAGGAGTTCGGCGTGGTGGGGTGGAAGGTCGTCGAGATCCCCGCGAGCGACCGCCACTCGCTGACCCGCTCGGAGCGCATCCCCACCGTCGCCGAGGCCACCACAGGTTTGGTGAACACCTGCTGGGTCGCCTAGACTGAACGCAGACAGACGACGCCCCGGCACCGTGCCGGGGCGTCTTGGCATATCCCCCGCGGCATCTCGGGAGGATCCCGAAAGAAGGAGCTTCGTCATGTCCACCGACGCTCAGGTTCCCTTCCTCACGCAGGAAGCGTATGACCGGCTCGTCGCCGAGCTGGAGCACCTCTCCACCTTCGGCCGCGACGAGATCGCCAAGCGCATCGAGGCGGCCCGCGAAGAGGGCGACCTCAAGGAGAACGGCGGATACCACGCCGCGAAGGACGAGCAGGGCAAGCAGGAGGCGCGTATCCGCACCCTGGAGGCGCTGCTGAAGACCGCGAAGGTCGGCGAGGCGCCCGCGAGCCGCGGGATCGTCGAGCCCGGCACCGTCGTCACCGCCGTCGTGGCCGGCGGCGAGGAGGTCTTCCTGCTCGGCAGCCGCGAGATCGCCGCAGGCAGCGACCTGGACGTCTACAGCGAGGCGAGCCCGCTCGGCCAGGCCATCCTCGGGCTCAAGGTCGGGGACTCCTCCTCCTACGAGGCACCGAACGGCCGTTCGATCAGCGTCGAGATCGTGAAGGTCGAGACGTACACGGGCTGAGACCCGTCGCAGACGAACGCACCCCCTCGGCCGTCGGGCCGAGGGGGTGCTGTCGTCCGGGCGCGATCAGTCGGGCACGACGATCGGGTTGAACCCGGCGCGGCGGAGGGTGTCGAGGGTGTGCTCTGAATGCTCAGGGCCGCGGGTCTCGACGCTGAGCTCCAGGATCACGTCGCTGATCTGCAGGCCGTGGCCGTGGCGGGTGTGCATCGCCTCGATCACGTTCGCTCCGGCCTCGGCGATCAGCTCGGAGACCCGGGCGAGCTGCCCTGGACGGTCCGGCAGCGGGATCCGCACCGTGAGGTAGCGGCCGGAGGCGGCCAGACCATGGGACACCACCCGCTGCAGCAGGAGCGGGTCGATGTTGCCGCCGGAGAGGACGGCCATGGTCGTGCCGGTCGCTGCCACCTTGCCGGACAGGATCGCGGCGACGCCCGCCGCACCGGCGGGCTCGACGACCACCTTGGCCTGTTCCAGCAGCAGGACGATCGCGCGCGCCAGGTCGTCGTCGGACACCGTGACGACCTCGTCGACCAGGTCCTTGATGATGCCGAACGGCACGTCCCCCGGACGGGCCACGAGGATGCCGTCGGCGATGGTCGGGCGCGTCACGATGTCGACCGGCTCCCCGGCCTCCAGCGAGGGCGGCACGGCGGCCGCGTTCTCCGCCTGCACGCCGATCACCCGCACCTGTCGACCGAGCTCGGCCGCCCTGGCCTTGACGGCGGCCGCCACGCCGGCGATGAGACCGCCGCCGCCGATGCCGAGCACGACGGTGTCGACCTCGGGCGCATCCTCCAGCAGCTCCAGCCCGAGCGTGCCCTGGCCGATCACGATGTCGCGATGATCGAACGGGTGGATCAGGACGGCGCCGGTGCGCTCGGCGAACTCGGCGGCCAGACGCAGCGAGGTGGCCACCGTCTCGCCCTCCAGCACCACCTCGGCGCCATAGCCGCGCGTTGCCAGGAGCTTGGGCACCGGGACTCCGAGCGGCATGAAGATCGTGGCGGGGATGCCGAGCGCCTGCGCGGCGAGCGCGACGCCCTGCGCGTGGTTGCCCGCCGAGGCCGCGACCACTCCGCGGGAGCGCTCCTCCGCGCTCAGCCGGGAGAGCCGGTACGCGGCACCGCGGATCTTGAACGAGCCGGTGCGCTGCAGATTCTCCATCTTCAGCAGCACGGGCGCTCCGAGCGCGTCGGAGAGCGCCCGTGAGGGGAGGGTCGGTGTATGCGAGATCACCTCAGTCAGACTCTGAGCAGCGTGCTCGAACTCGGTCAGACTGGGGACTGCGCTCATCGATTCCTCCGTGTCCGCTCGCGCGGAACTGTGCTCCAGATCAGGTCTCCACTGGGACCGACGCCGGTGCGCCAGGACCCCGTGCTCAAGGTCACGGCCGCGACGTTCACGAACGCCGCGAGCGGCACCGCGAACAGCGCGCCGGGGATGCCGGCGATCATCGCGCCGCCGGCCACCACCAGCACGACGGCCAACGGGTGCACCTTCACAGCGGACCCCATGAGCAGCGGCTGCAGGATGTGTCCCTCGATCTGCTGCACGGCCAGCACCACGACCAGCATCCACAGCGCGATCCACGGGCCGTTGTAGACGAGCGCGAGGAACACTGCGACGGCACCCGTCACGACCGCACCGACGATCGGGATGAAGGAGCCGAGGAACACCAGCACCGCGACCGGCAGCGCCAGCGGGACCTGCAGCAGGAAGGCGCCGAGGCCGATGCCGATCGCGTCGATCGTCGCCACGAACAGCTGCGTCCTGGCGTAGTTGACGATGGTGGTCCAGCCGTTGCGCGCCGCGCCGTCCACGGCGGGACGCGCGCGACGGGGGAAGACCTTGAGCGTCCAGCGCCAGATGCCGGCTCCATCGGCGAGCAGGCAGATCAGGATGAAGAGAGCGAGCAGGGCACCGGTGGCGACGTGGCCCACGGTCGTGCCGATCGCGAGGGCCCCGGTCCACAGCAGCTGCGCCTGCTCGGAGATGAGGTCGAGCCCCTGCTGCAGGTAGTCGGCGATCTGCGTGTCGGAGAGCTGGAGCGGCCCCTCGTGCAGCCACACCTGGAACTGGTCGAAGGCCTCCGTCGTGCGCTGCTGCACTTCCGGCAGCTGGGCGCGGACCTGCCAGACGACGAGCCACATGAGGCCCGTGACGATGGCGACGGTCCCGATGAGCGAGATCGCGATCGCCAGCCAGCGGGGGAAGCCGCGTCGCAGCATCCAGGAGAAGGCCGGCCACAGCAGTGCCGTGATCAGGATGCCGACCATGAGCGGGATCACGAGCAGCTTGAGCAGCATCACGAGCCAGATGAAGACGCCGATGGCCGCCGCGATGAGCAGCAGTCGCCACGCGTAACTCGCGGTGATGCGCAAGGGCAGCGGAACAGCCTCATCCGCCTCGGTGGTCACGGTGCGGTCGGTCGTCACGGGGCGCGGACGGAACAGATCGCGCAGCCGGGGTCGCTGGTCCTCGCTCATCGCCTCAGTCTACGGTCAAGCCGTATGCCGGTTACGGCATCTTGCGCGCCGGAGCGATGTCGGCTACGCGGGATACGCTGTCGGCGTGACCGACACCCTCAGCGCCACCCAGGCACGACGCATGGCCCTCGCGGCGCAGGGATTCACCCGCGCCCGCCCGTCCGTCGTGTCCAGTCGGCACCTGCACCGCACGATGGAGCGCCTGGGCGTCCTCCAGATCGACTCGGTCAACGTGTTCGCGCGCTCGCACTATCTCCCCCTGTTCTCCCGTCTCGGCGCGTACGAGCCCGCGCTGCTCGACCGCACCTTCCTGTCGCGCACCACGCACTACGTGGAGTACCTCGCGCACGAGGCCACCTTCATCCCGGTCGACGACTGGGCGCTGTGGCGCTTCCGCATGGACGCGTTCCGGCGGCGCTGGGCGACCGACGACTCCTGGCTGAGCAGCAACGCGCGTACGGTGCAGTGGGTGCAGGACGAGCTGCGCGACCGCGGGCCCCTGCGTCCTGCCGACCTGCGTGCGGACGCGCCGCGGGAGCGGGGCACCTGGTGGGACTGGGACGAGGTCAAACTCGCCCTTGAGCATCTGTGGCGCACGGGCGATGTGGCCGTCAGCGGTCGGCGCGGGTTCGAGCGCACGTACGCGCTGGCCGCGCAGGTCATCCCGGCACCGGTCCTCGCCAGGGAGATCCCCCGCGAAGACGCCATCCGCGAGCTGATGCGGAGGGCGGCGCGCTCCAGCGGGGTGGCGACGCAAGCCGACCTCGCGGACTACTACCGCATCCGAGACCGCGCCGCCGTGGGCAGGGCCATCGCTGATCTCGTGGACGCGGGCGAGCTGGAGCCGGTTCACGTCCGGGGTTGGGACCGCGCCGGACGCCCGCTCCCCGCGTGGCGCCACCGAGATGCCGTCCTCCCCCGGCGCGTCGACGCGACCGCGATCCTCACCCCGTTCGACCCGGTGGTGTGGTTCCGTGAGCGCGCCCTGCGGGCCTTCCAGCTCGACTACCGCATCGAGATCTACGTCCCCGCCGCGAAGCGCCGCTACGGCTACTACTCGCTCCCCGTACTCGTGGGCGACCGCATCGTGGCACGCGTCGACCTGAAAGCCGATCGCGCCGCCTCGACGCTGCAGGTGCAGTCCGCGTGGTGGGAGCCGCAGGCGCGAGACGAGGATGCCGCTGCCATCGCCGCCGAGCTGCGGCTCGCTGCCACCTGGCAGGGGCTCGAGCACGTCTCGATCTCGGGCTGGGGCGATGCGACGACGGCGGTGCACGCCGCGCTGGCCGCGGCTCCCGAGCGCGCTGTCCGTCGACACGTGCACGAGCGGGAGAGCGCGGTGTGAGCGTTCGGCTGCGGTGGCTCGTCGGCATCGCCGCGGCGCTGCTCCTGACGGCCGGCGCCGCGTGGCTGTGGTTCGCGACGACACGAGACACCCCGGAGCAGGCCGCGCTGGCGTACCTGCAGGCGCTCGAGTCAGGTGACCCCGCGGCCGTCGCAGAGACCGGCATGGAGGTGCCGGAGACCGCCCTCTCCGCCTTCTCCGCAGCGACCGCCCGGATCGACGAGCCCGAGGTGACGAGCGTGCGCGACACCGCTGAGGGAGCCACGGCCACGGTCTCGTTCCGCCTCGCCGGCGCCGTGCACGAGGCATCCCTGGCGCTGCGGTCCGTGGACGGCCGGTGGGTGGTCGACGGCACCAGCCTCGGCACGCTCCTGGCCACCACCAGCATCGGCGCTGCCGTGGCCGTCGGCGACACCACCGTGGCCACGGGCGAGCCCGCGCCGCTGCTCCCGGCCGTGTACACGGTGACCGCCGCACCGACGGCACTGCTGTCGGGTGAGGCCGAGGCGACCGTGCTCCCGGGAGACACGGCCACGGTGCAGATCACGGCCGGACTGCGGGACGAGGCGACCGCCGCCGCGCAGAAGCAGCTCGAAGCGCACCTCGCCACGTGCACGAGACCCGCGCCGACGCCTCCGGAGGGCTGCGGCATCCGCATCCCCTGGGGCACGGAGTTCCGCGCCGTGACGGAGTTCCGCTATCGCATCGAGCAGTCGCCTGCGCTGACACTCGCCGGGACGGGGTTTACCGCGGACGGGGGCGTGCTGGTGGCCACCGTCACGGGCACCGGCCAGGACGGCTCGGCGCGCACCGCCACCTACCGCACCGACTCCTGGAGCCTGCGCGGAACGGTCGCGTTCACCGCCGACGGCCTGCAGCTCTCGGCGTGGTGACGCCTGCGCGTCAGAACTGCACGCGCGGCGGCTCCGAGATGGCGCCGCTGTCGGCGACCTCGAAGAACTCGCGCTCGGTGAAGCCGAGGCCCTTGGCGAAGAGGTTGTTCGGGAACACCTTGATCTTGGTGTTCAGCTCGCGCACGCCGCCGTTGTAGAAGCGCCGCGCCGCCTGGATCTTGTCCTCGGTGTCGACCAGGGCCTGCTGGAGCTGGAGGAAGTTCTGGCTCGCCTGCAGCTGCGGGTAGGCCTCCGCGACCGCGAACAGGCTGCGCAGCGCCTGCTGCAGATGCCCCTCGGCGATCCCCGCTTCGCCGGGGCCGCTAGCGGAGAGCGTCTCGGCGCGCGCACGGGTCACGTTCTCGAACACGGCTTTCTCGTGCGAGGCGTAGCCCTTGACGGTCTCGATCAGGTTGGGGATGAGGTCCGCTCGCCGCTTGAGCTGCACGGTGATGCCGCTCCATGCTTCGTCCACGCGGACGTTCAGCTGTACCAGCGAGTTGTACGTGGCCCAGAGATAGATGCCGACGAGCAGGATCACCCCGACGACGATCAGTACTGGCACGAGCCATTCCATCAGAGCCCCACCCTTCCTCGTGTTTCTCTCATCCTAGACGCGCAGTCTGCGCGTGGACTGGGCGTGTGAGGCCATCCGTCCCCGTCGATCAGCGACCGAGCACACGGTCCAGGTAGCGGTTCGCGAATCGACGGTCGGGATCGAGCCGGTCGCGGAGGGCGAGGAAGTCGTCGAAGCGCGGATACCGCTCGCGCAGGGTCTCCACGTCGAGCGTGTGCAGCTTTCCCCAGTGCGGGCGCCCGCCGTGGTCGAGCATGATCCTTTCGACCGCCTCGAAGTATGCGGTCGGATCGGCACGCCAGTAGCGGTGCACCGCGATGTAGGCGCTCGCCCTGCCGTATGCGGTCGACAGCCACCGGTCGTCCTCCGCCGCGAAGCGCACCTCGATCGGGAACTCGATGCGCCAGCCCCGTTGCGCGATCAGCGCCTGCACCTCCCGGAACGCGGCGACGACCTCGCCGGCGGGCAGCGCGTACTCCATCTCGCGGAAGCGCACCGTGCGGCTCTGCGTGAGCACGCGATGGGAGAGGTCGGTGTACTCGCGGTCGCCGGTCAGGCGGACGGCGAGCCGGCTGAACGGCGGCGTGATCGCGGGGACGACCTGGCCCGCCGCGCACACCACGCGATAGACGCCGTTGGCCAGCAGCGTCTCGTCCACCCACTTGCCGACCGCGGGGAGCGGGTGCCGCACCGCCGATTCCGGAAGCCGCGACTGCCGCTTGGTGAGGGCGACATCGGTGTGCGGGAACCAGTAGAACTCGAAGTGCTCCGCCGTGGCGACGCGCTCGTCGAGGCTGGACAGCACGTCCTCGAGGGGCGCGGGCTCGTCGACGGCGTGCATGACGAACGTGGGCACGCACTGCAGGGTGACCTCGACGATGATGCCGAGAGCGCCCAGACCCAGCGCCACCGCGGGAAGCAGCTCCGGACTGCTCTGCTCGTCGATGCGGAGGAACTCGCCGGCGGCGGTGATCAGCGTCACGCCGACCACCTGGGTCGCGAGGCCGCCGAACGTCGCACCGGTGCCGTGGGTGCCGGTCGAGATGGCGCCGGCGAGGGACTGCCGGTCGATGTCGCCCAGGTTCTCCATCGCCAGCCCGTACGAGGCCAGCAGCCCGGGGATCCGGTGCAGCCGGGTGCCCGCGAGCAGGGTGACCCGCCCCGTCGAGGTGTCGGCCGAGACGAGACCCTGCAGGTCGTCCAGTTCGAGCAGCACGCCGGGCGCCACCGCGATGCCGGTGAAGCTGTGCCCCGCGCCGACCGCCTTGATCGTGAGCCCCTGGTGCACCGCTGCGCGCACGGCGCGCTGCACGCCCTCCGGGCTGCGCGGACGCTCGACCCGGACGGGCCGGACCGAGGCGGAGCGGCCCCAGTTCTGCCAGGTGCCGCCGATTCTCGTCACAGGAACGCCTTCCCCTCGCCGCGGTACGTCGGCAGCTCGTCGATGACCTCGTCGCCGGACACGAGGTGGTAGTGCGTGACCCGCTCGGCGGGCTCGCCGCTCTTCGCGTGCCGGAACCACACCCGGTCGCCCACGCCGAGGGTCGCCGCGGTGGGGCCCTGCAGCGGCGTCTGCACCTCTCCCGCCGCCTCGCGGGGCAGCGTGCGCAGGTTCGCCGGCCAGACCGGCAGGGGCTGCCGCGAGGGCACCGCCGGGCCCGAGGCGATCCAGCCGCCGCCGAGCACCGTGGCGATGTCGGCCGCCGGGCGCCTCACCACGTCGAACGCGATCGCCGCCGCGGGGGCGGGCCGGAAGGCGCGGTAGCCGTCGAACAGATGGCCGCCGAGCAGCCCGCTGCCGGCGCTCGCCTCGGTCAGGGACTCGTCACTGCCGCTGAACTCCAGCGACCCAGTGCCTCCGCCATTGAGGAACTCGAGCGGGGCGATCCCGCTCACGGCTGCCACGATCGCGGCCCTGCGCGCACGCAGCTCGTCCCGGGAGCGCGACTGGACCAGCCGGATGAGCGCCGTGTCCGGTCCGGCAGCATCGCCCTGGCCCGCGATCTGCGCGTCGTACATCTGCAGCCCGACCAGGCGGAACCCGGGCCGCGCGACGATCCTGCGGGCGAAGGCGGCCACCTCACCTGCCGAGTACAGTGACGACCGGCGGACACCGATGTGTCCGAGGAGGGGCGAGCGCCAGGACGCGTCCACATCGATCGCCACGCGGATCTCCGGCCGCGACCCCGCCGCTGCGACGCTGTCGATCAGGTCGAGGTGCACGGGGTCGTCCACCATCAGGGTGATCCGCCGTGCGGCCCGCTCGTCGCCGAAGAGCCGTTCCAGGCTCGCCCGGTCGACGGTGGGATAGCCGAGCACGATGTCGTCATGCGTCTCGGCGAGCCACAGCGCCTCCTCGAGCGTGAAGGCGAGGATGCCGCGGAAACCCGGCAGACGCAGAACAGCGTCGAGCACCGCGCGCACGCGCACCGACTTCGACGCGACGCGGATGGGCAGGCCACCGGCACGCACCAGCAGGTCCATCGCGTTGTAGCGCAGCGCCTCGCGGTCGATCACGGCGACGGGAGCAGGGAGCTTCCCGGTCGCGGCGGAGAGGCGGGGCCAGTAGCGGCCCGGGTCCTCCCACTCCGGAGCGACCGCGGGGGCACCCTGGTCGGGGCTCAGTTCGTCGGTGAGGTCGAGCACTCCCCCACCCTACGGCCTGAGTGCACTCCGGTTCACCCCTCGCGACACCGCGTCGCAGCCGGGCGGCAGCCGACCCGCGCGACGCTAGGATGGCGGCGCGGCCCCCGTAGCCCAATGGCAGAGGCAGGCGACTTAAAATCGCTTCAGTCTGGGTTCGAGTCCCAGCGGGGGCACGCGCGGGTGCTCAGCGGCCGAAGAGGTCGCCGATGCCGGGGATGCCCAGATCGCCCAGGCGCTCGCCCCAGCCGGACGCGGTCTCCCCGAGGCCGGACACCGCCTCCCCGGCCGAGCCGAGCATCTCCTCGGCGCCTCCGCTGAACGCCTCGACGTCGACCCCGGCGGCGAGCGACTCCAGGTCGACGCCGGCCGCGAGCTGCTCGAAGTCCACGCCGAGGCCGGCCGCCTGCTCGAGCAGCGGTGCCGCCACGGCGCTGAGCACGGCGCCGCCCGCGACGACCCCGAGGAGTCCGACCGCCGCTCCTCCGGCTGCCACCGCCGCGCCCCCGGCCCCCGCTCCGCGTGCCCGGGAGAGCAGCCCGCGCATCCGACCGGGGCGCATGGCTTCCGCCCGACCGGCCGACCGCGCCAGGTCGTCGGCCGACGCCGAGCGCGGATGCTCCTCCCGCGGCAGCTCCTGACGCATACGCGCCGCGAGCAGATCGCGCTGGGCGGGAGTGAGGCGGGCGAACGCCTCCCGATGGAGCTGCTCGACCCGCTGCGGGTCGGCCGTCTGCATCAGATAGTCGTACCGGGCGATGGCCGCGCGGTCGTCGGCGGAAGCGGCGTGACGCCCGCTCGCCGCGGCGACTCCGGCGGCGCCAGCGGTCGGAGCGGGTGGCGGCGTGTACGGACCGGCGGAGTGGCCGCCTGAGCGATGCAGCGGCGCGCCGGCGGACGGCGGAGCGAAGGAGCCCGCCGCATCCCCGGGCGAGCGCGTCGGCCGCTCTTCGGGAGCGCGAGCCGGAGTGGATGAGGCCGACGCGCGCGGTGTGTCCGCGCCTCCGCGCACCGCATCCACCGCGCCGCGGATCATCCCGCTCCAGTCGGTCGATCCCCGGCCTCCGTCGCCGGGACGGGTCGAGGGCGCGCCATTGTGCGCGGTGCTGCCGGAGTCGAGCGCATCGCTGGCGAGACGGATCAGACGGGAGAGCTTCCCCATGGTGGTCCCTTCGTGGGGCGAGCCACAGGAAGGACGACGTGAGGTCGACAGGGGTCTCCCGGCAGCCCGCGAACGGGTGCCAAGGTCTCCTCCGCCCTCGCGGGCCAGCGGGCCGGGACGTGATCGCACGCCCGTAATGACGACTCCGCTGCAGACGGGAGTACTCCCCTTGCGTCGACGACGCTATCGACGACAGCTGTGGATCCGCTCCACGCGATCACCGCAGACCGTCGAGCACCTCGAGCACGTCGTCGTGGATCCCTACGAAGGCGGCGCGGATCTCCGCCGCCCCGTCCTCCGTCGCGAGCGCAGGAACCGTGAGCCGGAGCGACCCCAGCGGCAGGGTCGCGGCGGACTCCCGCGCGCACAGACCGCCGAAGCCCTCGGGAGTCGGGCCTGACGCCTCCGCGAGGACCAGCTGATCGCACAGGACACGGGCTGCGCCCAGCAGGGACGCGGCCGCTCGCAGGTCACTTCGCGCGGTCTCCGTGCAGTGCAGGCGATCGCGGACGACGCGCATCAGCCGACGCGAGTGCGGCGTCGCGAGCTCCCGCCGCGACCGGATGCGCCAGCGGTCGTCCGCTCCCTCGGGCGCTTCGTAGGACACGGGCTCGCCGTCCCTCACGTGGATCACCGGGAGCCGCCGCGGCGTGGGGAGCGGCTCCCCGCACCACCACGACGCAGGCGGCGCGGTCTCCGGCAGGAACGCCGTCGCCGCAGCCTCGTCCACGCTCCGATCGTGACGACCCGCGTGCACCTGGACCAGGCTCGGGTTGCTCGCGTAGTGCGCAAGTCCGCGTGCCCTGGCGAAGCGGAGCAGCGCCTCCCCCTCGTTCGACATGGCGCGAGGGTCCGCGGCGTCGGCGAACTCCGCAGCCGCGTCGGCGGGAAGCACGGTGGCGATCGGCGTGAGAGTCTTTCCCGGCGGTGTCACCCACGGCCGTCCCGCGAACGCGGCGATGCGCACGGCATGGGACGCATACGAGTCCCACGGGGTGAACATGCTCAGCATGGCGTCGGGCTGAGCGGCCACCGCGGCGTGCAGCTGCGCGAGCAGATCGGGGTGCGGCACCGCGTCACCATGAAGCACCAGGTGGTGACTGGCGCGACGCATCCAGGGTCGCCAGGACGGCCGATCCCGGCGACGACGTGAGGACGTCTCGGCCGGCTCCGCGACCACCTGCACCGCCGCGCCATCGAGACGGAGCGCCAGGTCCTGTGCCCTCACCTCGGTGCCGGGGCGAGCCGGGATGGACACGCTCACCGTGGGAGCCGATCCCCCGCAAAGCGACGTCACCTGACCTCCTCGCATCGTCGGCCGCGCGCACGACGGCGTCGACCGTTCCCCGTCACCCCGTCGAGCGTACAATGTGAAATGTTACGTCGCCAACTCGGTCGACCGACCGGCGTCGCTCG
>NZ_JALXPE010000063.1 GCF_025143365.1 Microbacterium sp. p3-SID336
GCGACGGGCGGTGCGAGTGTGCCGCGCCTCAGGCCCCGGTGGTGAGCGGAGACGGCACGGCGGGCGCGTGCTGGGCGATGCGCTGGTAGTCGTCCACGGTGAGGTCCTCGCCGCGGGCCGTGGGAGCCACGCCCGCCGCGAGGAGCACCTCCGAGGCGGCGGCCGCGCTGCCGAAGATCCCGGACAGCGCCTGCCGCAGCATCTTGCGCCGCTGGTTGAATGCGGCGTCCACGATCGCGAACGTGCGACGGCGCTCCTCCACGGGTCCGCGCTCGCCCTCCGAGCGATCGAAGCCGACCAGGAGGCTGTCCACGTTCGGCACCGGCCAGAACACCTGACGCGACACCGTGCCGGCGAGCTTCCACTCCCCGTACCAGGCGGCCTTCACGCTCGGCGAGCCGTAGATCTTCGACCCGGGCTTCGCGGCGATCCGCTCGGCCACCTCCGCCTGCACCATCACGACGCCGCGCTGCAGGTAGGGGAAGCTCTCCAGGAAGTGCAGCAGCACCGGCACCGAGACGTTGTACGGCAGATTCGCGACGAGCACGGTGGGCTCGCCGGGCAGCTCGGTCACCCGCAGGGCATCCGCGTCGACCACCGTGAGCATGCCGTCGGCGACGCCGTGCTCCGCGACGGTCTGCGGCAGGCGCGCGGCCAGTCGGTGGTCGATCTCCACCGCGGTGACCGCGGCGCCGGCCTCGAGGATCGCCAGTGTCAGCGATCCGAGCCCCGGCCCGACCTCGACCACGCGCTCCCCCGGCTGCACGCGCGCCGCCTGCACGATCTTGCGCACGGTGTTCGCGTCGACCACGAAGTTCTGCCCGAGCTTCTTGGTGGGGGTGACATCCAGCTCAGCGGCCAGGCGACGGATCTCGGTGGCGCCGAGCAGGGTGACGGTCATGCACCTATTCTCGCCGATCGCGGGAAGACCTCGAAAATCGCTATCCTGCCGGGATGCCCTCACTCGGTGAACTGATCGCGCCGCGCCGTCTGGGCAGGGACTTCCGCTGGCTTCTCGCTTCGTCGTGGACGAGCAACGTCGGCGACGGCGTGGCTCTGGCCGCCGCTCCCCTGCTGATCGCCTCGATGACGTCCTCGCCGATCCTGGTCGCATCCGGCGCGATCCTGCAGTTCCTGCCCTGGTTGCTGTTCGGGTTGCACGCCGGCGCGATCGCCGACCGCTTCGACCGGCGTCGGCTGGTGATGGCCGCGAACGCCGCCAGGGCCGTCGTGCTCGCCGCGCTGTGCGTGTTCCTGGTGACGGGCCTGGCGAACATCTGGATCGTGCTGGCGGTCGCGTTCCTCTACGGCACGGCGGAGGTGTTCGTCGACACCGCCGGCAGCACGCTGCTGCCGATGCTCGTGAGGCCGGCCGACCTCGGCATCGGCAACGCGCGCCTGCAGGCCGGGTACCTGGTCGCGAACCAGTTCGCCGGTCCCCCGCTCGGCGCGTTCCTGTTCGCCGCGGGCCACGCCTGGCCGTTCCTGCTCGAGGTGCTGTGCGTGACGCTGGCCGTGGTGCTGATCTCCCGCATGGCGCAGACCCCCGTGCCTCCCCGCGCGGACGCGGGGGCGCACCCGCCCGTGCACACCGACATCGCGGAGGGCCTGCGGTGGCTGTGGCGCAACCCGCCCGTGCGCATGCTGGTGCTCATCATCCTGGTCTTCAACGTGACCTGGGCCGCCCCCTGGGGCGTGCTCGTGCTGTACGCGACCGAGCACCTGCAGATGGGAGCCGTCGGCTACGGGGCGCTCACCACGGCGTCCGCTGCCGGCGGCATCCTCGCGACGCTCAGCTTCGGGTGGCTCGAACGGCACGTCTCCTTCGCGACGCTCATGCGCATCGTGCTGTCGCTGGAGGTGCTGATGCACCTCGCCTTCGCCCTGACGACCTCGGGCGTCGTGGCCCTCGTCATCATGTTCTTCTTCGGCGCCTACGCCTTCGTCTGGGGCACGATCTCCACCACCGTGCGGCAGCGGCTGGTGCCCGCCGAGCTGCAGGGGCGTGTGGCCTCGGTGAACATGGTGGGCGTCTTCGGCGGCATGATCGTCGGGCAGGCGCTCGGCGGCGTGATCGCCCAGCTGTGGGGGCTGACCGCCCCGTGGTGGTTCGCGTTCGGCGGTGCCGCGATCACCCTGCTGCTGGTGTGGAAGCCCATCTCGCACATCGTGAGCGCGAAGCCGGTCGCGCAGACAGGGCCGGACGACGTGGACGCTCAGCCCGTGAACGAACCGTAGACCCGCAGGGTGTTCTCGGCGAGCTGCGCGCACAGCTCGTCGACCTCCAGGCCGAGCTCGACCGCCAGGAAGCGCACCGTGATCGGCACGAGGTAGGGCGCGTTCGGGCGCCCTCGCAGCGGCACCGGCGTGAGGAACGGGGCGTCGGTCTCGACGAGGAGGCGGTCGAGCGGCGTCACCTTCAGCGCGTCGCGGAGGTTCTGCGCGTTCTTGAAGGTGACGTTGCCCGCGAAGGACAGGTGATACCCCGCCTCCGCGCACACCCGCGCCATCGCGGCGTCGCCCGAGAAGCAGTGGAACACCGTCTTCTCCGGAGCTCCGACGCGGGTCAGCGTCTCCAGCACCGCGTCGTGCGCGTCGCGGTCGTGGATCTGCATCGCGATACCATGCTTCTTCGCGAGCGCGATGTGCGCCTCGAACGACTCGAACTGCGCGCCGCGACGCTCCGGCTCCGTGCGGAAGAAGTCCAGGCCCGTCTCGCCGATCGCCCGGGTGCGCGGATGCGCGGCGAGCTCGTCGATCACGGCGATCGCCTCGTCCAGCCGCCCCTGCTCGGCGTAGGTCGGCGCGTCGTTCGGGTGGATCGCGACCGCCGCCAGCACACGCGGGTCGGACGCCGCCGCCTCGACCGCCCAGCGGGAGGACTCGATGTCCCCCGACGCCTGCACGACGCCCGCGATCCCCACGGCGGCGGCCCTGTCGAGCTGTTCCGTGAGCGACGGCGGCTCGTCCCCGTCGAGGATCTCCAGGTGCGCGTGGTTGTCGTACACCGGAACCCGCAGTGGCTCGGGCGCCGCCGGATAGCGCAGATCCTTGCGCCCGTCGCCCGAGCGCTCGCGCACGTAGGTCTCGGCCATGTGCTCAGGCCGTCAGGCCGTGGACTCCACCCGCGGGAAGAGCGGCGCGAGGCCGTTGACACTCGTGCCCGGCTTCAGCACCCCCCAGGCTCCGGCCTCGCGGATCGGCTGATCCTGCAGACGGCCCAGGGTCTCGGCGGCGCCGAGCGCGATCCACAGCTTCTCCGTGGACTGCGGCATCACCGGCGACAGCAGCACGGCGAGCGCCCGCAGCCCCTCGGCGCAGGTGTACAGCACGGTGCCGAGGCGCTCGCGCTTGTCCTCGTCGCGGGCCAGCGCCCATGGCTCGTTCTCGGTGATGTAGCCGTTCAGCGCGTCCACGATGGTCCAGATCGCGGAGATGGCCTCGTCGATGCGGAACTGCCCCACCGCGGCATCGGCCTTCGCGGCGGCGTCGGCCACGATCTGCTGGATCGCGAGGTCCTGCTCCGTGTACGCGGCGGCCGGCGGCACGATGCCCTCGAAGTACTTCTCGATCATCGCGGTCGTGCGGGAGGCCAGGTTGCCGAAACCGTTCGCGAGCTCCGCCTGGTAGCGGGCGGACAGGTCCTCCCAGGAGAACGAGCCGTCCTGACCGAACGCGATCGCGGAGAGGAAGTAGAAGCGGTAGGCGTCCGAGCCGAACACGTCGGTGATCTCGGTCGGCGCGATGCCGGTGAGCTTCGACTTCGACATCTTCTCGCCGCCGACGAGCAGCCAGCCGTGCGCGAACACGCCCTTCGGGACATCGAGCCCTGCGGCCATCAGCAGCGCCGGCCAGATCACGGCGTGGAAGCGCAGGATGTCCTTGCCGACCACGTGGTACGCGGGCCAGCGGCGCGCGAACGTCTCCTCGTCGGAGCCGTAGCCGACGGCGGTCGCGTAGTTGAGCAGCGCGTCGACCCACACGTAGATGACGTGCGACTCGTCCCACGGCAGCGGGATGCCCCAGTCGAACGTCGAGCGCGAGATGGAGAGGTCCTTGAGGCCCTGGCTCACGAACGACACGACCTCGTTGCGCGCCGAGTCCGGCCGCACGAAGTCGGGCTCCGTGCGGTACAGCTCCAGCAGGCGGCCCTGGAACTCGCTCAGCTTGAAGAAGTAGTTCTTCTCCTGCAGCAGCTCCAGCGGCTTGGAGTGGATCGCGCACACCTTCAAGCCCTCGAAGGGCCCGGTGCCGTCCACGATCTCGGACTCCGGCTTGAACTCCTCGCAGCCCACACAGTAGAGCGCCTCGTACTCGCCCGCATAGATGTAGCCGCGGTCGTACAGGCGCTGGAAGAACGTCTGCACGTTGGTCTCGTGCCGCTCCTGCGTGGTGCGGATGAAGTCGTCGTTCGCGACGTCGAGCGTCTTCAACAGCGGGAACCAGCTCTCGCTGACGAGCTTGTCGACCCACTCCTGCGGAGTGACGCCGTTCGCCGCCGCCGCCCGCAGCATCTTCTGCCCGTGCTCGTCGGTGCCCGTGAGCATCCACGTGTCGTCTCCCGCCTGGCGGTGCCACCGCGCGAGCGTGTCGACGGCCACCGTCGTGTACCCGTGGCCGATGTGCGGCACGTCCGACGGGTAGTAGATGGGCGTGGTGATGTAGAAGGATTCGCCTGCGGGCATGGAGCAATTCTAGGTGGCGCGGCGAGGGTGGTTACGCGCTCACGCGACCGTCACCTCGACCCGGTGCCAGCCCTGTGCGCCGTCCGGCACCGGGGCCGCTGTGTCCGCCGTCTGGGTCTCCCCCTCGGCGTTCACGGCCCGGCACTCGATGGTGTGCGTGCCGCTCTCCGCCGCCCATGGCAGGCGCCACTGCACCCAGGTGTCCGCGGAGATCGCGGTCGCCAGCTCCGCCCGACGCCACGGGCCGTCGTCCACCCGCACCTCGACCGCCTCGATCCCGGTGTGCTGTTGCCACGCCATGCCCGCGATCACCGCGTCGCCCGCGTCGATGCGCTGTCCGCGGCGCGGCACGTCGATGCGCGACTGCAGCTTGATCGGCCCGCGCTCCGACCACCCCCTGGTCGTCCAGTACGCCGCCGCCCGGTCGAAGCGCGTGACCTCCAGCTGCGTCACCCACTTCGTCGCGGACACGTAGCCGTACAGCCCCGGCACCACCAGGCGCACCGGGAAGCCGTGCTCCAGCGGCAGCGGCTCGCCGTTCATGCCCACGGCCAGCAGCGCGTCACGCTCGTCCGTGAGGGCCTCCAGGGGCGTCGAGGCCGTGAAGCCGTCCGCCGAGGTCGACAGCACCATGTCCGCGTCGGGAGCAACGCCCGCCCGCGACAACAGCTCCCGCACCGGGTATCCGAGCCAGCGGGCGTTGCCGATCAGGTCGCCGCCCACCTCGTTCGAGACACAGGCCAGCGTGACGTCCGCCTCCTGCAATGGCAGCGCCTGGAGCTCGTCCCACGTGAGCACGACCTCGCGCTCGACCATGCCGTGCACACGCAGCGACCAGTCGGCCGGGTCGATGCGCGGCACGATGAGCGCGGTGTCGATGCGGTAGAAGTCGGCGTTGGACGTGACCACCGGGGCGAGGCCGGGGATGTCGAGCTCCGCGCCCGGGGGCACGGCGGGGGCAGGGCGTGCCGCCACGGGCAGGCGCAGGGCCGCCCGCACCGCCTCGACCGAACGGGTGGCTCCCCTGGCGATCGAACCGCCGATCAGGGCGACGAGACCGACGGCGGCGGTCCCGGCCGTCCAGAGCAGGAAGCGACGACGGTCGAGCCCGTCGGGATCGAGTCCCGCGACCGGGCGGAGGCGCCCGATCAACAGGCGCAGCGTGACCGCCGCGACCAGTCCGGCGACCAGTCCCGGCAGCCAGGCGAACGGCCCGGCGCCGGGACGGATCATCGCGACGACGAGAGCGAGGGCGCCGAGCGCGCCGAGGACGACCGCCCCCGCGCCGGACCAGCGTCGCTCCAGGATCCCCGCCAGGGCGGCGACGACGGCGAGCACCACGGCGATGCCGGCGAGCAGCGCCGCCTTGTCGCCGGTGCCGAACAGCGCGATCGCGGTGTCCTTGGCCCAGCTCGGCGCGAGGTCGATGAGCCCGCCGCCGATCACCGCGAACGGACTCGCGCCCGGCTCGACCACGGCGGCGACGAGCTCCCCCAGGGCGACGCCGAGCAGCGCGGCGCTCAGCCCGGCGGCGGCCGCGCGGATCACGTCGCCTCGGCTCGTCCCCGCCACGTGCGTCATGTCCCGAGGGTAGCCCCCGCGAGGCGCCCGTGGCTCGGTCCCGGGTCGCAGATCCGCAACGCCCCGCGGATACACGAGCGCCGGGTCAGAGCGCGTTGCGGCGGGCGACCTCCCCGAGCCACGCGAGCGAGGGCTTCGGCGTGCGCGCGAACGTCTCCCTGTCGAAGGCGATGAGGCCGAACGTGGGCGCATACCCGCTCGCCCACTCGTAGTTGTCCAGGGCGCTCCAGTGCTGGTAGCCGCGCACGTCGATGCCGTCCGCGATGGAACGATGCAGTCCCTCCAACGCGCCCCGGGTGTACGCGATGCGGCGGGAGTCGTCGGCCGTGGCGATGCCGTTCTCGGTCACGAGCACCGGCACGCCGCCGCTGCGCTCCCAGGCGCTGCGCACGCCCAGTTCGAGCGCGGGCGGGAAGAACTCCCAGCCGGTGAGCGTGGTCTCCACGTCCTCCGCGACCGGTCGAGGCCCCTCGGGCCCGATGAAGGTGCGGGTGTACGCCTGCACGCCGACGAAGTCGTCGCCGGCGGACTGCTCCAGGTACCAGTGGTCGCGCGGGTCGCCGTAGGCCGCGAGCATCTCGTCGGCGCCCGGCTCACCCGTGGAGTGGAACGCCTGCGTGGCGATCGTCCACCCCGCCTGCACCCCGGGCAGCGTGTGCAGGATGTCCGAGGCCCGGCGGTGCGCGGCGAGCAGGGTGTCGGCGACGCCCAGGTCCGGGTTGGGCAGCCCGTAGGCGACGAGGTTCGCCGCATCCTCTCCCCCGGCGAGCATCGCGGCGATGTTCGGCTCGTTGATGGTGCACACGTAGCGGACGCCGTCGAGGATCGGCAGCACCGTCTCCACGTAGCGCGAGAACAGGTCCACCGCGTCGTCGGCGCGCCAGAAGCCGTCCCGCTGGAACCACTGCGGCACCGTGAAGTGCATGAGCGTCACCGTGGGGTCGAGTCCGTGCTCCCGCGCCGTGTCGATCATCCGGCGGTAGTGGTCGAGCATCGCCCGTGACACGAAGCCGCGCTCGGGCTCGATCCGCGCCCACTCCACCGAGAAGCGGTAGGAGTTCAGTCCCGCCTCGGCGAGCAGAGCCATGTCCTCCGGGTAGCGGTGGAGGTGGTCGGCGGCGTCTCCTGAGGGCTCCACCATGGGCGAGTCGGGGGCGTGTTCCATCGCCCACCAGTTGCTGGTGGTGTTGTTGCCCTCCACCTGGTGGGCGGCGGTCGCGGCGCCCCAGAGGAAGCCGTCGGGGAATGCGAGCACGGATGCGCTCCTCTCGTTCTTCTATCGGATTCGTGATGGATTGGGCACCGCGTCGAGCAGCTCGACCGTGTACGGGTCCTCCGGATGCTGCAGCACCTGGGAGGTCTCGCCGCGTTCGACCACGCGACCGCCGTTGAGCACCAGGATGTTCTCGGTCACGAGGCGGGCGCTCAGCAGGTCGTGGGTGATGTACAGCATGCTGATGCCCCAGCGCTCGCGCAGGTCCTCCAGCAGCGCCAGGACGCCGGCACGCAGCGACACGTCGAGCATCGACACCGGCTCGTCGGCGATCAGCACCTGCGGGTCGCTCGCGAGCGCCCGGGCGATCACGACGCGCTGCCGCTGGCCGCCGGAGAGCTGATGCGGCAGCTTGGCCGCGAACTGCTCCACGGGGGTGAGGCCGACCGTCTCCAGCAGCTCGAGCACGCGCGCCCGCGCCTCGGCCCCGCGCAGCTTCGTGTAGTTGCGGATCGGGCGGGACAGCGCATACTCCACGGTGTGCAGCGGGTTCAGGGCGGCGTACGGGTCCTGGAACACCATCTGCACGTCCTTGCGCAGCTCGCGAAGGCCCGCTCTCCTCAAGGCGGCGACGTCCGTCTCGCCGAACCGCACCCGGCCGGCCGTCGGCTTCTCCACGCCTGTGATCAGCTTCGCGATCGTCGACTTTCCCGAGCCCGACGCGCCGACCAGTGCCAGAGCCTCGCCGGGCTCCAGCCGGAAGGACACGTCATCGACGGCGACCACCGGATCCTGTCCGCGTCGCGGCGCGGGGTAGCGCTTGGTCACGCCGTCCAGCACGATCGCGGCGTCGGCACGCCGGGCGTCGCGGTGGGACACGGTCGGCAGCGTCTCGGTCACATCCGTCCGGCTGCGGCCCTCGCGGCGGCGGGTGCCGAGGTCGACGAAGCCGGGGATCTCGATGACCTCGGCGCGCGGGTCGGCGTAGTGGCTCAGCAGCATCCGGGTGTAGGCGTCCTGCGGGCGGTGCAGGATGTCCTGGCTCGGCGCATCCTCCACGATGCGTCCCTCGTGCATCACCATCACCCGGTCGGTCGCCTCCAGCACGATGCCGAGGTCATGACTGATGAGGATGGCCGTGAAGTGCTCCGACCGCTGCAGCTCCTGGATCGTGTCCATCACGGCGTGCTGCACGAGCACGTCGAGGGCGGTCGTCGGCTCGTCGAACACCATGAGCTGCGGCTCCAGGGACAGCGCGAGGGCGATGGAGGCGCGCTGCCGCATGCCGCCGGACAGCTCCCCGGGGTAGCGCTCGAGCACCTCGGCCTTCAACCCGACCTTGCCGACGAGTTCGCGGGCGCGGGCCTCGCGCTCCTCCCGCGGCACATGCCCGTGCGCCGCGAAGATGTCGCGGAAGTGGTTGCCGACCGTGCGCACCGGGTTCAGCGCGTTCATGCCCGACTGCAGCACCATCGCGAAGCCGCCCTGCCGCTGCCGTCGCAGCCCCTCCGCGTCGAGCTCGCGGATGTCGCGGCCGTCGAACAGGATGCGCCCGCCGCTCAGGCGTGCCGGGGGCTTCTGCAGCCGGGTCAGCGCGAAGCCGAGCGTGGACTTGCCGGAGCCGGACTCGCCGACGAGCCCGACGAACTCGCCGCGGCGCAGCGTGAACGACACGTCGTGCACCGCCTGCACGGGCTCCTGCCCCGGCGAGGCGTACTCGACGGACAGGTTCCGGACGTCGAGGAGGATGTCGTCGTGCTCCATGGCGCTCATCGCCCCTTCCCTTCCCGCAGGCGCGGATTGGAGATGCCGTCCACGCCGAAGTTGATGAGTGTGAGGCTGAGGGCCAGCAGCGCGATGCACAGACCGGGGGCGAACAGCAGCAGCCACTGCCCGGTGAGCAGGGAGTTGGAGTTCTGGGCCCAGTAGAGCATGGTGCCCCAGCTGACGATGCTGGAGTCGCCGAGGCCGAGGAACTCCAGGCCCGCCTCCGCCAGGATCGCCGCCGTCGCCGCGCCGAACAGGGTGCCGGCGATGATCGAGGTCATGTTCGGCAGGATCTCCCGGAACACGATGCGTGCCGCACTGTCGCCCGAGAACTGCGCGGACGCCACGAAGTCGTTCCCGCGCAGCGACTGCGTCTGGCTGCGCAGCACGCGTGCGCCCCACGCCCAGCCGGTGACCACGATCACGGCGATGATCATGAGGATGCCGCCGTTCTGCAGGTACGCGGCGATCACGATCATGAGGGGAAGCCCGGGGATCACGAGGAACAGGTTCACGATGAACCCGACGACCTCGCCCGCGAAGCCGCGCATGTAGCCCCAACTGAGACCGATCAGCACGGCCACGATCGTGGACAGGATGCCCGCAGCGAAGCCGACCAGCAGGCTGACCTGCGCGCCGTAGATGAGCTGGCTGAGCACGTCCTCCCCCGCGGCGGTCGTGCCGAGCCAGTGCTCCCACGAGGCGTCCGCGTTGCGCTCGAAACCGTTCTCCTTGGGCCCGTACGGCGCCAGCAGCGGCGCGAAGACGGCCACGAGCACGAAGAAGGCGAGCAGGCAGAGCCCGATGCGGGCCTTCCCGTTCGACCACAGCGTGCCGACCATGCGTCCGACGGCGCGCCAGGGGCTGGGCGCCGCGATGCGGTCTGTCGGGATCTTGACGTTCATGGTGGAGGTCATCGGCGAGTCCTTGGGTCGAGAACCCCATAGAGGATGTCCACGAGGAAGTTGGCGACGAGCACGCTCACGGTGATCATCAGGAAGAGCGCCTGCATGAGCGGGTAGTCCTGCCCGATCACGGCGTTGAACAGCAGGTAGCCGATGCCCGGATACCCGAACACCTGCTCCACGAGGATCGAGCCGCCGACCACCCCGCCGAGCGTGAGCCCGAAGCCGGTGAGGTTCGGCAGGATCGCGTTGCGGGCGGCGTACCGCAGGGCGATCGTGCGACCGCGCAGACCGTTCGCCTCGCCGAACGTGATGTAGTCCTCGCCGAGCGTGTTGATCATCGCGTTGCGCATCCCGATGATCCACCCGCCGAGCGAGGTGAGCAGGATCGTCAGCGCCGGCAGGAACGCGTGCCGCACCAGGTCGACGATGAAGTCCCAGGTGAAGCCCGGCGTGGTGGTCGCCGAGTAGGCGCCCGTGGTCGGGAACCAGTGCAGCACGTAGCCGAGGAAGAACAGCAGCAGCAGCGCCGTCCAGAAGTAGGGGAACGTGCTCAGGAACGACCCGGTCAGCGTCGGCAGCGAGTCCAGCCAGGTGCCGCGACGCCAGGCCGCCATGACCCCGATCAGCGTGCCGATCACGAACGCCAGGATCGTGACGATGCCGACGAGACCGATCGTGTACGGCAGGGCGGTCGACACCATGCTCGCGACGGTCTGCGGGTAGAACGTGTAGGAGACGCCGAAGTCGAGCCGCACGACCTGACCGAGGTAGGCGACGTACTGGTCCCAGAGGGAGCCGGTCGGCACGCCGAGCTGCGCCTCGATCGCCGCGCGCGTCGCGTCGGAGACGGGCCCGTTCTGCGAGAGCTTCGCGATCGCAGCGTCGGCGGGAGAGCCGGGCATGAGCCGCGGGAGGAAGAAGTTCAGGGTGACCGCTGCCCACAGCGTGAGCACGAACAGGCCGAGCTTCTGGAGGACGTACTTCACTGGTCGCCTCCCTTCACGCGCGTCAGATGGGTGAAGATCATCAGCGGTGCCGAGTCGTAGTTCTGCGGGATCATGTACGGGTCGTCGGCGGAGGGCCACCCGGTGAACTTGGCGTCGTTGAAGAGCCCCCAGATGCCGCCGTAGTACATGCCGATCACCGGCAGCTCGTCGTACACGATGCCCTGCAGCTCATGCACGATCTCGCTCTGGCGCGCGGGGTCGATCGTCTCCCGGTACTCGGCGAGCAGCGCGTCAGCCTCCGCCGAGCGGTAGCGCTCGAAGTTGTTGGTGGTCGACTCGCCGGACGGCACGTAGAAGTCGCTGGAGAGCAGGCTGTTGAACGCCTGGTAGACGTCGCCGTTGCCCATGCCGCCGATCGCCATCTCGAAGTCGCCGTTGCCGATCGCGCTCTGGTAGCCCGCGGGCTGCGGCAGTTTGAGCGAGACGGTGATGCCGATGTCGTCGAGCTGGCTCTGCACGGTCTGCGCGGCGCGCGTCCAGTCGGAGAAGCCGTTGGCCGTGGTGAGGGAGAACTCGAACGGCTCCCCGTCCGGACCGACCAGGCGGTCCCCCTGCAGCGTGTAGCCGGACTCAGCGAAGGCGGCGAGCGCGGCATCCCTGTCCTGCGTCAGCATGCCCTGCGCAGGGATGTCGGGGTCGAGGTACTCCTCCTGGTTCGGCAGGATGAGCCCGGTCTGCCCCGCGGGCTGCATGTAGCCCTCGGACGCCGTCTCGGCGATCTCTTCGCGGTCGAGCGCGAGGGCGATGCCGCGGCGGACGTTCACGTCGTCGAAGGGCGCGACCTCCAGGTTCGGCACGAGCGAGATCACGCCGCCCGGCGGGAACCACCAGGTGTTGTCGGGGCTCGCGGCGCCCCACGTGCCCTCGACGTCCGAGATGAAAGAGTAGGCCCAGTCGTAGCCGCGCGTCACCGTGTCCAGCTGGGTGTTGGTGGCGGGGAGGATGATGTGCTCGATCTCGATCCTGTCCGCCTGCCAGTAGTCGGGGTTGCGGTCCATCGAGTACTGCTGGTCGTTGTAATTGCCGAGCACGAACGGCCCCGTCCCCACCGGGTCCTCGTTGCGCCAGGTCCCCGGGTCCTCCACGTCCGCCCACAGGTGCTCGGGCACGATCATGGTCTGCCCGATGATCGACAGCGAGGGCGCATCCTCGCTCTGCAGGTGGAAGATCACGTCGCTGCCGTCGACCTCGATGCGGTCGAGGTGCTGCCAGGCGCCCTTGATGTCGAGCGACGGTTCGTCTTTCAGCAGCTGGAACGTGAAGGCGACGTCATCGGCGGTGAACTCCTCGCCGTCGCTCCAGGTCACCCCGTCGCGCATGGTCATGACGATCGTGCGGGCGTCCGGCTGCGTCCACTCGGCTGCCAGCCAGGGGTTGAGCTTCCCGTCGAGCGGGTTCACCAGGATCAGCGGCTCGTAGATCCACCGGGAGGCGGTGCGGGTGTTGGTCAGGTACGGGTTGAAGTTCTGGGTGAAGAACGGGTTGCCGTGGTCGGCGTTGATGAGCATCGTGTCGTCGCCGATCGACGGGTCGGGCTGCGAGCTGATCTGGATGCTGCAGCCGCTGAGCGCGACCGCCGCGGCCGCGAGCCCCACGACGGCGGCGCGGCGCCAGCGTCGGAAGGTGTGCGTCTCTGCCACTGGATGACCTCATGTCGTCTCTGTCATGAAGGGCGCTCCAGGGGGCGGAGCGTCCGCGCGGTCGAAGCCGCACGAGCGAGTGTAAGCGCATACATTTCCGTGATGCAACCCCTTGACGCGGAACGGGCGGCGGTCAGCCGCGGGCCAGAGAGCTCTCGCGCAGCAGGATCTGCAGCGGCAGGCGCGCGACGACGGGCGCCGCATCGGGGTGCTCCAGACGCCGCGACAGCACCTGCACCGCGGCCCGTCCGAGGTCGATCATCGGCTGCCGGATGGTGGTGAGCGGTGGTGCCGAGACCGCGGCGGCGTCGATGCCGTCGAAGCCCGTCACGAGCACGTCCTCCGGCACGCGGATACCCGCTTCCCTGAGCACATCCAGCGCCCCGAGCGCCATCTGGTCGTTCGCCGCGATGAGCGCCGCGGGTGCCTCACCTCCGCGCAGCAGATCCTCCGCCGCTCGCCTTCCCGAGGCCCGAGTGAAGTCGCCGCGCAGCAGGATCAGGTCATTCGGAGCACGACCCGCCTGCGCGAGCGCGGCCACCACGCCCTCGCGCCGCTGCTCGCCGTCCGGGGAGTCCGCCGGACCCGCGAGGAACGCGATGCGCCCGTCGCCCACCTGCGCGAGCACATGCCGCGTCAGCTCCCCCATCGCCTCGGCGTTGCTCACCGTGACGTGGTCGTAGTCGTCGCCGCGCGGCGGTCCGGAGAGCACCACGACCGGGATGCGCCGGGCGAGCCGCGCCAGCACCTCGTCCGGCACGCTGCGGGCCAGCACCATCAGCCCGTCGACACGGCCGGCCATGTCACGCACGGTCGAACGGTCGGGGTCATCGCGCCCCACGCCCACCATCAGCACGAAGCCCTGCTTCCACGCCTCCAACTCGGCTCCGCGCAGCACCTCGTCGAGGAACAGCATCGAGCCCTGGGACACTGCCGGCTCACGCTCTTCATCGACCACGGTGAACGGTGGCGCCGTCGCGCCCTCGGGCGAGAGCACGTCGAGCTCCGGGGCGTCCTCCGCCGCGTCGAACCCGGGGAAGTACAGCCCGAGCACCCCCGTGCGGCGCTCGGCCAGGCCGCGAGCGCTGCCGCTCGGGACATAGCCCAGTGCCGACACCGCCTCGTGCACGCGCTCCCGTGTCGCCGGGCGCACGGCCTCCGGCGAGCGCAGCACGCGTGACACCGTGGCGATGGACACGCCGGCACGCTCGGCGACGTCGTACACGGTCGCTGCCTTGCTCACGCGTGGTTCCTCTCCGGGGTTCAGGCTGGAGTTCGGGCGGGGGTCCGGGCTGGGGTTCGGGCTGTCAGGACAGCGTAGAACAGCGCCGGGCACGCAGCGCGCCATGCGGGCGAGAGCTGATCTCGCCGGGCTCGCGCTCGCGCACCTCGGACCACTGCACGTCCAGGCCGACCGCGGCGAGCATCGGGGACAGCGCCTCCGCCGTCCAGAAGTACGCCGGGGTCACCGCGTGGGCGAAGCGCTCCCGCGGCTCGCCGTGGAAGTACCCGAGGAGCAGACTCCCGCCCGGGGCGAGCACTCGTGCGAACTCGGCGAGCACGTCCCGGAGCTCGGCCGGGGGTGTGTGGATCACCGAGTACCACGCGAGGACCCCGCCGACCGTGGCCGAGGCGTGCGGGAGCGCACGGAAGGACCCGCGTCGGAACGAGAGCTCCGGGTACCGCAGCCGCGCTCCCTCGACGAAGGCCGCGGAGACATCGACGCCGTCCACCTCGCGGCCGTCGTCGTGGAGGAAGGCCGCCCAGTGACCCGGGCCGCACCCCGCATCCAGCAGCCGCCCCGGCGTCTCGTCACGCCAGCGCCCGATCAGCTCCCGGTCACGCGAGTCCATCTGCGCCAGCTCCCCCGCGACCGCCCGGTACTCGTCCGCCCTGCCGTCGTACGCGGCACCCACTGTGGCGTCTGCGCGTTCACCGTCGGGCGCGCCGGTCACCGCCTGGGCGTCGCAACGCAGATTCGGCTCCGCGTCGCAGCTCTCCGCGGAATCGCTGCGACCCCGGCCCGGATCTGCGACGGCGTTCATCGCGAGCGCGCGGCGAGCGCGGCCTGGTAGAGGTCGCGCGAGGAGAGACCGGTCAGCGCGGCGACCTCGGACGCGGCATCCTTCAGACGCGTGCCGCCCGCCACCAGCGCCTGCACCTGAGCGAGAGCGTCGTCCGCCGAGACCTCGCGGCGCGGAGCGCCCTCCACCACGACCACGATCTCGCCCTTGACGCCCTCGGCGGCCCACGCCGCGAGGTCGGGGGCGGTGCCGCGGCGCACCTCCTCGTACAGCTTCGTCAGCTCTCGACACACCGCGATGCGGCGGTCGTCGCCGAACGCGGCGCCCATGTCGACCAGGGTCGCCGCGAGGCGCGAGGGCGACTCGAAGAACACCATCGTGCGCGGCTCCGCCGCCAGAGCCGAGAGCGTCGCCCGCCGCTCCCCCGGCTTGCGCGGAAGGAAGCCCTCGAACGTGAACCGGTCGGTGGGCAGGCCCGAGATCGCGAGAGCCATCAGCACGGCGCTCGGCCCGGGGATCGCGGTGACCGTCACGCCCTGCGCCACCGCCTCGGCGACCAGACCGTAGCCGGGGTCGCTCACGGTGGGCATGCCGGCATCGCTCATGACCACGACATTCGTGTCGGCGGCGAGGGTCGCCAGTTCCGCCGCCTTGTGCTTCTCGTTGTGGTCGTGCAGCGCGATCAGCCGCGGCCGGTTCTCGATCTCCAGGGCCCGCAGGAGCCGCTGCGTGGTGCGCGTGTCCTCCGCGACGACGACCTCCGCGTTCTCCAGCACCTCCACGAGACGCCGCGACGCGTCACCGAGGTTCCCGATGGGTGTGGCGGCGAGGATGATCACCCGCCCAGCTTAGGCGGGCGGTCGCGGAGCCCCGGTGCCGTCAGCCCGCGCGCGACGCCGCCAGCGGAGCATCGCGACCACGCAGCCCATGACGAGCACCACCCCGACCACGACGAAGACCACGCGGTACACGTCCTCCCGCGCCGTCGCCGCGTTGAGGAACGCCAGCGCCCCGCACAGCAGCGTCGCCAGCCAGCCCGTCACGGCCGAGCGGTCCGGCCGGGTGCCTCGTTCCGAGTGCTGGTGCATCTGATCGACGCTATCGGCGCGCTCCGCCGGACGACGCCGCGTCGCCCGTGGCAATCCACCGCTGCCCCGTCGCTGGGTCTGGGCACTACCTGTCGCCCCGAGCCCCGTCGCCCCGCTGGGGCGCGTCGTCGATCTGTTGTCCTGTTCCATGGCGCCGCTGCCGGCACCATCACCGCCATCGAGAGCGTGAGGCGGCAGCGGCGACGGAGCCGGCATACCGGGGAGGCCGAGGCGGGGTGTCTAGGCTGGAGCGGTGACCGCGCCCGTGCCCCTGCTCCCCTCCCCGGAGGACCGGCTGACGCGCTACGGGCGACTCCGCGACCGCGTGCTGCAGGCGCCCGACTGGGGTCGGGCCGTGGGGTGGCTCGCGCCGCTGCTGATCACGGCAGTGGCCGCGGTGCTGCGCCTCGTGAACGTGGGTCACCCGCACCAACTGGCGTTCGACGAGACCTACTACGTCAAGGACGCGTGGTCGCTGTGGAGTCTCGGCTACGAGGGCGTCTGGGGCGAGAACGCCGACGAGGCGTTCGTCACCCTGCAGGAGCTGCCGCTGACGAACAAAGGCGCGTTCATCGTGCATCCGCCGCTCGGCAAGTGGCTCATCGCGCTGGGCATGGCCATCGGCGGTCCGGACAACAGCGCGGGCTGGCGGCTGGCCACCGCCCTCCTGGGTGCGGGCTCCGTGCTGCTGGTGTATCTGATCGCCCGCCGACTGACCGGCTCCGTGGTCGCCGCGAGCGTAGCGGGAACCCTCCTCGCGATCGACGGCCTCAGCATCGTGATGAGTCGCATCGCCCTGCTCGACGGCATCCTCACCTTCTTCATCCTGCTGGGCGTGCTGTTCATCGTCCTCGACCGGCAGCGGACGATCCCGCTGCTCGAGCGCCGCGATCCGGACGCCCCCGATCCGCTGTGGGGGCCCGTGCTCTGGCGTCGGCCGTGGCTGGTCGCGGCCGGGCTCGCGTTGGGCGCCGCCTCGGCGGTCAAGTGGTCCGGCCTCTACGCGCTCGCGGGCTTCGGGCTCTACGTCGTCGTCACGGATGCGCTCGCGCGGCGACGCGGCGGCGTCGTCGTGTGGCCGGCGGCTGCCGTGTTCCGTCAGGGACCCGTCTCGTTCCTGCTGCTCGTGGTGCCGGCGTTCGCCGTGTACCTCGCAAGCTGGACCGGATGGCTGATCACCGACAAGGGCTACGACCGCGGCAGCGACGCGAACCCGCTCGTCGCACTGTGGAACTACCACCAGGCCATGTTCGGCTTCCATGTCGGACTCAGCCGCGGCCACCCCTACGCCAGCGCGGCATGGGAATGGCCGTTCCTCCTGCGCCCCACCGCGGTCTGGGTCGACCCCGACCCCACCGGCTGCGGCGTCGACCACTGCATCGGCGTGATCTCCGCGATCCCGAACCCGCTCATCTGGTACGCGGGGGTCGCGGCGAGCCTCTACCTGCTCTACCGTCTGGTGCGCGGCTGGATCACCCGGCAGCCCGTCGGCCCCGCGCTCAGCCTGCCGCTGGTCGGACTGGCCGTGACGTATCTGCCCTGGCTGATGTTCCCCGAGCGCACGATCTTCCAGTTCTACACGGTCGTGATGATGCCGTTCCTCGTGCTCGCGCTGACCATGACGCTGCGCATCATCGCCGGACGACGGGAGGACCCTCTGCCCCGCCGGCAGTCGGGCGAGCGGACCGTGCTCATCTTCCTGGCAGCCGTCGTCCTGATCTCCGCGTTCTTCCTCCCGCTGTGGATCGGCATGAGCGTGCCCTACGACTTCTGGCGCCTGCACAGCTGGCTGCCGGGCTGGATCTGATGGGCCGGACCTGACCCCGGACGGAGCGGCTCAGCCCGCGTCGTCGCCGGCGACGTGCTCGACCAGGGGCAGCACGCGACCCGAGAGGTGCGTGCGCATCGCGATGGACGAGGCCGTGCGCGCGACCCCCGGCACGACCGCGACGCGATCGAGCACCTCCTGCAGCTGTGTCGCATCGCGGGCCACCAGCCGCAGCTGCATGTCGCTCGCGCCCGTGACCGTGTGCATGTCCACGATCTCGGGCACCGCATCGGCCAGCGCCGCCGCCACGTCGTCGTGCCCCACCTTCTGATCGATCTCGACCAGGCAGAACGCGACCATCCCGTACCCGAACCCTGCCGGGTCCACCCGCGGCACGATCGCCTCGATCACCCCACCCTCGTGCAGCCGCGCCAGGCGACTCGTGGCGGTGCCGCGGGCGATGCCCAGCCGCCTGGCGCATTCGAGGATCGGCAGCTGCGGCGACTCGGTGAGCAGCCGGATCAGCTCGGCGTCGAGACGATCGATGCGCACCCGCTACTCCTTGACCACACCGGGCCGGGAGACACCGCGCGTCAGCCGCGCGACCACGAGCAGCACCACCGTCAGCCCGAGCGTGAGCAGCAGCTGCGTACGGGCGGCGGGGTCGACCATCGCCAGCGCGATGACCGCGGCGAGCAGCACGAGGCACAGCCACGAGATCCACGGGAAGCCCCACAGCCGCATCGGCATCGACTCACCCGCCCGATCCGCGCGGCGACGCAGCACGATCTGGGACACGGCGGTCGCGGTCCAGATCACGAGCAGCGTCGACCCCACGACGTTCAGCAGCGCGGGGAGGACCACATCGGGGAACGCCCAGTTCAGTCCCACCGTCACGAATCCGAACGCGACCGAGGCGAGCACGGCGATGTACGGCACGCCCTTCATGCTGGTGCGCGTGACCGAGAGGGGTGCCAGGCCCCGCTCGCCCAGGGAGTACGCCATGCGCGAGGCCCCGTAGATGTTGGCGTTCATCGCCGAGAGCAGCGCGACCACCACGATCAGGTCCATGACCAGGCCCACGCCCGGCACGTTCAGCGTCTCCAGCACCGCCGAGAACGGGCCCGCCTGCACCGCGGGGTCGTCCCACGGGAGCACGGCCACGATCACGAAGATGGAGCCGACGTAGAAGATGAGGATCCGGACCAGCACCTCGCGCACGATGCGGCGGATGTTGCGCGCCGGGTCGTCGGACTCGGCGGCGGCGATCGCCACGACCTCGGTCCCGCCGAACGCGAAGACGACGATGAGCAGCGCGGCGGCGATGCCCGTGATGCCGTTGGGGGCGAAGCCGCCCTCGTCCACGAGGTTCGAGATCCCGGTGGCGGGCACCCCGGGGATGAGCCCGACGATCGCGCACACGCCGACCACCAGGAACGCGATGATCGCCGCGACCTTGATGGCCGCGAACCAGAACTCGAAGCGGCCGTAGTTGCGCACCCCGAAGAGGTTCACGGCGGTCAGCGCGACCACGAAGACCAGCACCCACACCCACGCGGGGATCCCTGGCACCCAGTTCGCGACGATGCCGGCGGCTCCCGTGGCCTCGGCCGCGATCACCACGATCAGCTGGATCCAGTACAGCCACCCCACGGCGCTGCCCGCGCTGCGTCCCATCGCCTTCTGGGCGTACGAGCTGAACGCGCCGGAGCTGGGCCGCGCGGCGACCATCTCGGCGAGCATCGCCATGACCAGCACGACGATGCCGCCCGCCACCAGGTACGAGATCAGCACGGCGGGACCGGCGATGCTGATCGCCTGCCCCGAGCCGACGAACAGACCGGCGCCGATCGCACCGCCGAGCCCCATCATGGAGATCTGGCGGCGGGTGAGACCGGGGTGCAGCCCCTTCGTCGTCGTGGTCGTGACGGGGACCTCGGCGGTCATGCCGACACCTCCTCGAGCGCGGCGACGGCATCCGACGCGGGGGCCGACGCAGCGAGCGCCGCCTCGACGCGGTCGACGTCCTCGGCGGATCCGGAGGAGATGCGCACTCCCTCCCCCGCGAACGCGCGAGCGACGACGCCGCCCGCGTGCAGGAGCTCATCGAGCTCGGTCGTGCGCTCCCCCGCGGGCACCCAGACGAAGTTCGCCTGCGACCGCACGGCCGGCCACCCGGCGGCGGTGAGCACCGCGTGCAGGCGCTCGCGCTGCGCGACCACCTCGTCGATGCGCACGGCCAGCTCCTTCTCCGCTGCCAGGGACGCCAGGGCTGCGGCCTGGGCGAGATCGGTCACCCCGAACGGCACGGCGACCTTGCGCTGGGCCTCGGCGATCTCCGTCGGTGCGATGGCGTAGCCGATGCGCAGCCCCGCCAGGCCGTACGCCTTGGAGAACGTGTGCAGCACGGCCACGTGCGGGTGGCGTCGGAACAGGTCGATCCCCGCGCCGCGGCTCGCGCTGCGGTCGAAGTGCACGTAGGCCTCGTCGATCACGACCAGCACGTCCCGGGGCACGGCCGCGACGAAGCGCTCCAGGGCCTCGGCGTCGACCACCGTGCCGGTGGGGTTGTTGGGGTTGCACACGAACACCAGCCGTGTGCGCGGGGTGATCGCGGCGAGCATCGCGTCGAGGTCGTGGGCGTGGTCCGCGTCGAGCGGCACCGGCACGGGCACGGCTCCGGCGATGCGCACGAGCGAGGGGTACGCCTCGAAGGAGCGCCATGCGAACACGACCTCGTCGCCGGCACCCGCGACCGCGTGGATCAGCTGGGCCGCGATCTCCACCGAGCCCGCGCCGACCGTGACCTGCGCCATGTCGACGTCGTACCGTGCGGCGAGCTGCGCGCGCACGGCTGCGGCGCTCATGTCGGGGTAGCGGTGGATGCCGGCCAGGCGCTCCTGCACCGCGTCCACCACCGACGGCAGCGGCGGATGCGGGGACTCGTTCGAGGAGAGCTTGGAGGCGCCGGCGGGAGCGGAGCGCCCCTGCCGGTAGGCGGGCACGGCGTCGAGGCCGGCGCGGGCGGAGAGGGGCATCGTCAGAGCGTCCTTGCTGTGATCCGGGTGGGTGTCGCGCCACCCTAGAACGGAAGCGTGGTGCTGGGCAAACGGTGCACCGAAAGCTGCGCATCGCGCGCAGTCGAACCACGCGGCACCCCGGAGACCTGTGCAGATTGCACACCCGCAAACGAATCCGGAGACGAGCGCCCTTGGCCCCTGCCAGCGCCCCACCTCCGTCAGCGGGCTGTGACGAGCTCTGCGGGGTCGGAGACCGGCAGTCGGCACACGAACGCGCGACAGTCGTACGCACGTTCCGGCACGGCGTCCTTGCCCTCGAACAGCTCGAACCCGACCGCGGCGAACGCGGCGGCCTGCGCGGGCGACACGATCACGACGACGTCGGCGTCCACCCCGCGGGCGGCGCGGGCCAGCGCCCCCTCCGGATCGGCGGTCACGACCACGACCTGCCGCGGCGGAGCGACCAGATCAGCGGCGACGCGCAGCATGCTGCCGTGCGCGAAGGGCTGCGCGAGCGACCTCTCCGCGAGAGCCGCCACGCGAGCGGCCGCCTCCTCGCGGTACCGGTCCCCCGCGCCCAGTCGCCATGCCGTGAGGGCAGCGGCGGCCACCGCGGCCGCATCGGACGGCAGATCCCCGTCGGTGTGGTCGGGCGAGACCGCGATGCCCTGCGCCGTCAGCAGCGGGTCCTCGCCTCCGGTGCCGCGGAGCACGTCGTCGAGCAGAACGAGGGCCGTCACCGCCCAGGAAGCGTCGCCCGTGGCCGCGGCGAGGGCGAGCAGACCGTCCGCGAGCAGGGCGAGGTCGGCCGCGGTCGCCACGGCCGGGGAGGCCACGCCGTCGAGCGACGTACGCACGAGCGCTCCCCCGGCGTCTCGGTTGACACGCAGCACGGCGTCGGCGGCGGCCCGGGCGGCAGCGATCCACTCCGGCTCCGCGAACGCGACCCCGGCCCTGGCGAGAGCGCCGATCGCGAGACCGTTCCACCCCGTGATGACCTTGCCGTCGACGGCCGGCGGCTCCAGCCCTGCCCGCTCGGCGACAGGGCGCCGGTAGTAGCCGCCCTCGCTGCGCGCACCGTCGATCCACGACTCGGAGTCCTGCGCGGCGCCGAAGCCGCCGCCCTCTCGGCGCAGCACGCCCAGCAGGAAGGCGGCGATCCCTCGAGCGGTGGCCTCGTCGCCCTCGTCGACGGCCACGTCGAGCAGCTGCGCGTTGTCGGTGAGCATGCGCTCGTAGTGCGGCACCGTCCAGTCGCGCTGCGTCGCATAACGGAAGAAGCCGCCGTCCTCGTCACGCAGGTCGGATGCCGCCATCGCCGTGAGCGCGCGCGACGCTGCCTCCGTCGCCTCCGGAGCGTCGCGTCGGATGAGCGGGTGCTGGAGCAGCCGCAGCGTGGTCGCGACGGGGAACTTGGGCGCGCCGCCGAAGCCGCCGAACAGCCGATCCTCCCGCGCCGCGATCGCCTCTGCCGCCGTCACGAGCGCCGCGGCGTCGGGAAGAGCGGATGGCGCGGCCTCGGCGGCTCGCGCGAGCGCGTCGGTCACCGCATCGGCGGATTCCTCCGCCTGCGCGCGCCGCTGCGTCCACGCCTCTCGGACCGCGGCCAGCACGTCGCGGAACGCGGGCATGGGCGGCCGGGCCTCCGGCGGCCAGTACGTGCCCGCATAGAACGCGCGCCCGGCGGGCGTCGTGAACACGGTGAGCGGCCAGCCGAGGTTCTGCGTGAAGGCCGAGGCCGCCGCCATATAGGCGCCGTCGACATGCGGATGCTCCTCGCGGTCCACCTTCACCGCGACGAACCCCTCGTTGATCAGCGTCGCGGTCTGCGGATCGGCGAAGGACTCGCGCGCCATGACATGACACCAGTGGCAGGTGGAGTAGCCGATCGAGATGAGCAGCGGCACGTCCCGGCGCCGCGCCTCCGCGAAGGCCTCCTCACCCCACGGGTACCAGTCGACGGGGTTGTCCGCATGCGACCGGAGGTACGGGCTGAGGGTGTCGGCGAGCCGGTTCGTCATCCCCTCACGCTACGCCGCACGGCCGCCGCGGTCACCCCGCCAGCAGGTCGACCGGTCGTGCAGCCGCGTACCCGACGAGGGGCAGCGCGCGCTCCGCGGCGAGCGCAATGCGCGCCTCCAGCACCTCCGTGCCGATCGTGTAGCCGTCGAAGTCGGTGTCGCTCGCATAGACCCCCAGGGGCAGCGTGAGCGCCTGGAAGAACGCGAAGAGCGGACGCAGCTGGTGCTCGATGATCAGCGCGTGGCGCTCCCCACCGCCCGTGGCGGCGAGCAGCACCGGCTTGCCGACGAGCGCGTACTGCCCGACGAAGTCGAACAGGTGCTTGAACAGGCCCGTGAACGACGCCCGGTAGACGGGGCTTCCGACGATCAGCAGGTCGGCGGCCTCGATGGCCTGCAGCTGCTCCTCCACGTCGGCCGGCAGCTGGTCGCGGCGCAGCGCGCCCGCCAGGCTCGGACCGATCGCGGTGAGCTCGATGAGCCGCGCGTCCACCTCGGCACGCTCGGCGATCGCGGCGCTGATCGCGCGGACGAGGGCGGTGGTCTTGCTCGGCTCGTGCAGGGAGCCCGAGACGGCGACGACGCGGAGCGGAGCTGTCATGGCCTCGAC
>NZ_JALXPE010000064.1 GCF_025143365.1 Microbacterium sp. p3-SID336
CCGGCACGCTCGCGTTCGCGGTGATGGCGTCGAGCGCGCGACGCAGCGCCGAGCTCGACGTGTGCGCGGTGTAGGGGAAGTACACGACCTCGACCCCCACCTCGGCGAACTCGCGCTCCAGGCGCAGGCCCTTCTCCGTGCCGCGCCAGTCGTCGCCCTTGAAGAAGTGCGTGAAGCGCACGTCGCGCCACGAGTCCAGCTTCGACGGCGTGGTCTCGACGTAGACATCGTCCACGAATGAGATGTGGCGGACGATCTCGGCCCGCTCAGCGGTCGGGATGACGGGCTCGATGCCCTTCACCTGCCGCAGCATCTCGTCGCTGACCACGCCGGCGACGAGGAAGTCGCACTGCTGCTTGGCGTGTCGGAGCAGGTTCAGATGCCCCACGTGAAACAGATCGAAAGCTCCCACGGCATAGCCGATACGCGTCCCCATGATCTCCCCAGATCAGTAAATCCCCAGTCAAGCGGATCCCCACCCACTCAGCACGACTCCCACAGCCGCGCTGGCCGAGTCTAGCAGAGTCGGGTTTCCGCGCCCATAGGATGCCGTGACACGATGGAGCGCGGCGGTCGAGATGCGGGCGGGAAGAAGGGGACGCGAGTGGGGACAGCGGTCACGATCATCGTGCCGACCTTCAACGAGCGCGACAACGTCGCGGAGCTCGTCGCCCGCACGGCCGCGGCGCTCGACGGACGCCACGCGGAGATCCTGTTCGTCGACGACAGCTCCGACGACACCGCGGACGAGATCGCTCGCGTCGCCGCCGATGCCGCGCTGCCGGTCCGCGTGATCCACCGGTCGGAGAACACCGGCGGGCTGGCCGGCGCCGTGGTGGTGGGTCTTCGCGCCGCCGCCGCCGACCTGTGCATCGTGATGGACGGCGACCTGCAGCACCCGCCGGAGCTGCTTCCGGCGCTGCTCGACCGGCACGCCGCAGGTGACGCCGACGTGGTCGCCGCGTCGCGCTACATCGGCGGCGGCGACACCAGCGGTCTCGGCACTGCGGTGCGCTTCGGGGTCTCGCGGGCTGCGACGTGGCTCACCAGGGCCATGTTCCCGATCCGTCTCGCGCGCAGCACCGATCCGATGACGGGCTTCTTCCTGGTCGATCGCTCCCGGCTCGACCTGCCGGGGCTGAAGCCGCAGGGGTTCAAGATCCTGCTGGAGATCCTGGCGCGGAACGATCTGCGCATCGCCGAGGTGCCGATGGCGTTCGCGGAGCGCCGGCACGGCACCTCGAAGGCCAGCATGCGCCAGGGCGCGACGTTCATCGCGCATCTCGCGCGGCTCCGGTTCGGCAAGATGTCCCTGTTCGCCCTGATCGGCGTGATCGGCGCCGTCGCGAACCTCGGCATCATGTGGGCTCTCACCCTCGCCGGCGTGCCCTACGTCTGGGCGGCGATCGTCGGCGCCGAGGTCACCATCATCGGCAACTTCCTGCTGCAGGAGCGCTTCGTGTTCGCCGACATGCGCACCGACGCCAGGGCGCTGGGCATCCGCTTCGCGAGCTCCTTCGCGTTCAACAACGTCGAGGCGGCCCTGCGCATCCCGGTCATGGCGCTCATGGTCGAGAGCTGGCACATCTCGAGCGTGCTCGCCACGGCGCTCTCGCTCATCGTGGCCTTCTTCGCGCGCTTCCTGTTCCACTCGCTCGTCGTGTACGCGCCGCGCCGCCGCCGGGGCGAGGCGTCCGAGCCGCCGACCGACACGGCGGCCCAGCGGGTGATCAGGGCGATCGACGTCGAGGTGATGAAGCCGGGCGAACTCTGAGGCCGCGCTCTACCATGGAGGGGACCGGCAGGGGGCCGGGGCTACTGGGGGAGTGGTGAAGAGAACGATCTTCGACGCCAAGACGCGTCTGCTGATGCGGAAGGACCGACGGGCCTTCGACGAGATGGTCCGCAACGAGCGCCTGGGGGAGGACGAGTTCGCGGCGCTGTCACGCGGAGCGGCGAGCCGCATCGCTCTGCACGCGTTCGACTCCTCGTCGTTCTACCGCGAGCTGTACACGGGGGCGGGGTTCGCGCGTGCCGACGTGGCCGAGCCGCAGAACTTCGCTCGGCTGCCCGTGGTGACCAAGGTGGCCCTGCGCGACGCCGGCGACGCGGTGCTGTCCACGACTGTCTCCGCCGACAGGGCGCTCCTCTCGCAGACCGGAGGCAGCACGGGGTCGCCGCTGCGCGTGCGCAACGATGCCGCGGCTCCGACGGCCGCCATGTGGTGGCGCATCTACCGCTGGTGGGGTGTGCACCCCGCCGACGACATGGCCTTCATCTACCGCCGTCTGCGCCAGGGCAGGGAGGCGCTGGTCTACGCCGCGCAGTGGTGGCCCAGTCGCCACATCCACCTGGACGCCCGAGCCATCACCGACGAGGCGATCGAGGAGTTCGTGCGGGAGTGGCAGCGCGTGCATCCGCGGCTGCTCGTCGCCTACGTCGAGGGCGCGACCGCTGTCGCGACACACCTCGCACGCACGGGGCGCACGCTGCCGACGTCGGCCGTCTCCGTGACGGCGGCGATGCTGCAGCCGGGCCAGCGCACGCTGCTGGAGTCCGTCTTCCAGGCGCCGGTGTTCGACACGTACCGTTCGGCGGAGATCCCCTGGATCGCGGCGGAGTGCGAGGCGCACGAGGGCCTGCACGTGGCCGCCGATCAGCGTCTGGTCGAGATCGTCGACGACGGCGGGCGGCCGCTCGCCGCGGGGGAAGAGGGCTCGGTGGTGGTGACCGACTTCAGCAACGAGGTGTTCCCGCTCGTGCGCTACGAGATGGGGGACCGCTCACGACGCCTCGACGGTCGCTGCGCATGCGGGCGCGTGTTCCCCCGCATCACGCCAGTGCAGGGTCGGCTGGCAGACGTCGTCAGGACGCCGTCCGGCCGGCGCATCACCGGCGGTCTGAGCGGTCTCTTCCTCGGGGACCCCGGCGCGATCCGGCAGATGCAGATCGTCCAGGCTGCCGACTACTCCGTCCGCATCCGCTACGTTCCGACGGTCAGCGGCGGTGCGGGCGAGGCGGCCGCGAAGGCCGTGCACGCGCTGCGCGAGCTGCTGGGTGAGGGCGTGGACGTCGCGGCGGTCGAGGTCGAGAGCATCGAGAGCCAGGGCGGGAAGGCCCGGCTCGTGATCTCGCACGCTCCCGAGGCGGCCTGACGGGCGTCACACTCACGGCTGGTCGACAGGACCGAGTACTAGACTTACGCCGTTCTGCGCCCGACGGCCTTGTCGGGCGCCGCATTGGGGGAGTGCACAAGTGGCAACACACTGGACTTTGGAAGACCTCTATCGAGGGGTCATGCAGTCATGGATGGTCCTGGTGGGGACGGTCGTCGCGTTCGCGCTGATCGGGTTCGGGATCTTCGTCATCTATCCGCAGAAGTACACCGCGTCGGCGCAGCACACGGTCGAGCCGATCAGCGTGCTCTCGGTCGGGTCGAGTTTCAACACGGTCAACATGGAGACCGAGAAGGTCGTCGCGACCTCGACGGCCGTGCTGAAGCGCGCCGTGGAGGACCTCGAGGACACCTCGGTCGAGGCGCTGCGCAACAACACCGTGATCGAGGTGCCGCGCAACTCGCAGGTGCTGATCTTCGACGTCACCGCGAACACGCCGCAGGCGGCGGCCGACAGGGCCAACGCGCTGGCGGAGGCCTACGGGGCGCAGCGCACCGACAACGCACGGGCCGTGGTGGAGCAGACGACGGCGGAGTTGGGGGACTCCATCGCGCAGCTCCAGGCGGTGCTCGACTCGCAGCCGATCGACAGCAGCGAGCGCGCGGCCACGCAGCTGCAGCTGCAGAGCCTGCTCGACCAGCAGGCGCGGATCACGGCGACGCCGTTCTACTCGGGCTCGCTCGTCACGCCCGCCGATCCGCCGCAGAAGTCGAACCGTCCGTCGGCGCTGGTGTTCATCGCCGCGGGTCTGTTCCTCGGGATCCTCGTCGGTGCGATCGCCGCCCTGATCGTGTCGCGCGTGCGCAACGGGCCGGGGGCCACGTACAAGCGCAGCACCGCGGGCGAGGAGGAGCCGGAGACGGCGACCGACGTCGTCGTCGAACCGGATCAGGAGGTCGAGCTCGACGAGGACGACCGTCTGCTGGAGCCGGAGGACGGCGGCCTGCCGGTCTCGCGGCCGATCGGGGCGCCCAAGCGCGGCCACACGACCGCACGTCGCTGAGTCTGCTCACGACGCGAGAAGGGGCGCCCGTATCACTCCGGGCGCCCCTTCGCTGTGCGCTGTCTCAGCCGGTGTAGCTCCACACCCGCACGTAGTCGACCTGGAAGTCGAGGTTCTGCGTCGCCGACTTGTCGCCGGGATCGGGCAGGCCCCAGTACGTCGCCGACGGTCCGACGTGCAGGTTCAGCCGCATGTGCAGCGGCGACCCGAAGTAGTTCGGGTTCCACAGGTTCGGGTGGGTGGCCGGCGTCGCGCGCAGCAGCTGCTTGCCGTCGACGATCACGGCGGCATACGTCGGCGTGAACTCGAACGCGTAGGTGTGGAAGCTGTTCCACACCGGCGTCGCCGCGCCGTAGTCGGCGTGGTGCCAGATGTAGCGCTGGTTGGCCGAGGGCGTCGACGTGTGCGTGTGGATCGTCGTCGTCGCCGTGTCGATCCGCTGGTCGCGCACGGCGGCGTCGTCGTAACCCCAGGCCTCCATGATGTCGATCTCGCCGGACTGGTTGTTGCGCAGCCAGAACGCGGCGAGGGAGCCGAACGTGTTCGGGCCGCTCGGGGTCTTGGCGCGGATCTCCCACCGGCCGTAGGGCTGACCCATGCTGACGTCGTCGGCCTGGAGGCGGCGCTGGTCGAGGTAGCCGGTGTCGTGCCAGAGCTCGCGCGGCCCGCTGGCGCCGGAGGGGCGGATCGCGGGGGAGGAGCGCCAGTCGGCGCGGATGTGCAGGATCCCGCTCGCGTCGACGGACACCTGGTCGCGGTCGGGCACGGCCGCGTCGAACAGCAGGCCGAGGTCGTCCTGGCCGCGCACGTTCCACTTGGTCGGGTCCACGGCGGGGGAGCCGGAGGAGTCGCGGTAGGTGAACTCGTCGCGCCACGTCGGTGCGCCCCACCCCGTGATGCTGCCGTCGGTCGGAGGCGTGCCCCCGGGCTGCTGCGGCTGCTGCGGCTGCTGCGGCTTGGTCGGTGGCGTGCTGGGCGTCGGGGTGGGGGTGGGTGTCGGCGTCGGAGTGGGGGTGGGCGTCGGCGCCGGCGTGCCGTTCGGCTTGTCCTCGCGGACCAGGTGCGCGTCGAAGCTCAGGTTCCGCGTCTCGCGCCAGTTGGAGAGCACCTGCACGGCGATCGTGTTCGCACCGGTCTTGAGCAGGCGGGTCGGGATCGAGAAGGACGCGGGCTGCTTGCGCGCGGCCGTCGACGACGGTGCGGCGGTCGCGTAGCTCTTGTCCGTGATGCGACCGGTCGGCGCGTTCTTGCGGCCGACCTCGACGCCGTTGACCCACACGACGATGCCGTCGTCGGCCCACGTGTTGATCCAGGCCCATTCGGGCAGATCGGACGTGAGTGTGAACGACTTGGTGAAGTACGTCGCGAGGGGCTGCTGGCCGGTCGTCCGCGGGATCAGCGTGCCCACCTGGCCGGTGCTGGTCCCGACGCCGAAGGGCGCGGTCCCGCGCTTCCAGGTGTTCGACGCGGTCTGCCAGCCGGCCGGTGGGGCGGCCGACGCCCGGTGGTACGACCAGCCGGTGGATCCGCGAGGGATCACCGACGAGATCGTCGAGCCCGAGGCGTCAGCGGCCACGGCCGGCCGACTGGCGACGAAGGATGCCCCCACGACCGCCACGGCGGCGAGGAAGGCGAACAGGATACGAAGAAAGGGGGTTCGGGTGTGTGTCTTCAGTTTCATCTCGAGGGGGAGCGAAACGGTGCTGCGTGAAATGGAGGGTCACACAGCACCGCCCGGGTTGCGGATGCGGGCCGAGCATTCCCCCTCGATGCATCCTGTGGACGGGTGTTGTCCGCCTACTATACGGGGTCGCTTCCCCAAAGCTCCCTGACAATGCCCGTCGTGCTCTCGATCGACGACCGCGAGGACGCGCCGAAGACGATGGCCTCGACGTTCGCGTGGTCGTGGATCCACTCGAGCGCGCGCCGCGGGGGGATGGCCCCCGAAGCGAACACCGACATCGCCACGGGCCGGAACGGGCGCTCCTGCAGCGCCTTCTCGTACGCCTCGATGCCGCCGGACATCCGGAAGCCGATCTCGTTGATGTTCGCGCACACGATCGGGTTCTTCACGCCGACCCGGTCGAGAGTGTCGAGCAGCATCGGCAGGTTCATGGTGATGAAGCCCGGCTCCGCGTTGTAGCGCTCGCGCACGTGCCGGTCGAAGATCGCGAAGGCCTCGTCGAAGCCCAGGCCGAGCATCAGGTCGACCACGACGTTCTGCAGGAAGATCACCGGGGTGTTCAGCCCCTGGAACATCTTCATCTCGGCGTCGACGAGCAGCGTGATGATGCCCTCGATGTCCTTCTTCACGAACGACCTGCCGCCGCGCAGCGCCGCGTTCAGCAGGCCCTCCTCCGGGAGGAACTGCTTGAGCGCGCCGAGCATGCCGTTGTCGGTCACGGCGTTGGCGTACTTGTGGGCGTACGGCATGCATGGGTAGAAGCGGTAGTCCGCATAACGCTCGGGGTTCGCGCGCATGTGGTCGCACACCTCGGCGATGCGCTCGTGCGTGGTGCACATGAGCGTGCGGATGCCGTTGTCGAGGGCGATGTCGACCACGTCGATGATCGCCTTCGTGTCCTGGAAGCGGATGGCCTGCGCGCGAGCCTTCTCCTCCGACATGTGGTTGATGCCGAAGAACTGGTTGTCGCCGAGCAGCAGCCGGTCCATGGTGGTCGTCGTCGTCATCTCGCTCACGCCCTCTTCCCGCGTCCGAACAGTCCGCGCTTCGACGCGGGGGCCGCGGCGACCGCGGCGGGTGCCGGTGCGGAGGCCGCCCCGGCAGCGGAGTCCTGCAGGATCCACTCGATCACGCGGTCGGTCTCGGCCGCGCCGGCGAAGCCGTTCTGGCGCGCCTGCTTCTCTCCGGCCGCCACCGCGTCGACGAACGACTCCAGCTGCGCGCTGTACTCCTCGCCGCGCAGATAGAACGACACCTGCTCGGTGAGGTCCGTCGTGTAGGAGATGTTCCAGCCCGCACGGTAGCCCGAGGGGATGGTGGCCCCCTCGCGGAGGTAGACCCGCAGCTCCTGGCGGTCGGCGATGATGCGCCCCTGCGAGCCGCTGATCGTGACGGAGGTCGACATCTTGCGGAAGGACTCGTCCGACCAGTTGACCGAGAGCTGCACGCTGAGGCCGTCGGCGTAGTCGAGGGTGGAGTACACCTCGTCGTCGGTGTCGGCGGAGAAGATGCTGTTCAGCACGGATCCCCGCACGCGCTCCGGCGTGCCCAGGTACCAGTTGACCAGGTCGAGCGGGTGCGCCGCGTAGTCATACAGGCAGCCGCCGCCGGCGGTGCGCTTGCTGCGCCACGTCGAGCCCTTGGCCTTGAGCACGACTGGGCCGTAGGCCTCGGCGAGCACATGCGTGACCTTCCCGATCGCCCCGGCGTCGAGGAGGCGCTTGACCTCCTGGAACGTGGCGATGAACCGGTTGTGGTAGCCGACCTGCGCGATCAGGCCGCGCTCGGCGGCGAGCTCCGCGAGCTCGATCGACTCGGCGGCGGTGAGCGTGAGCGGCTTCTCGCAGAAGACGTGCACGCCGCGGTCCAGCGCGCTGCGGACCAGCGCCGCGTGCGAACCGGTCGGCGTGGCGATCACGACCGCCTCCGGCGATGCCTCCTCGAGCATCTTGTCGAGCGACGAGAACGTCGCGGCGCCCGTGTACTTGTTCAGCACGTCGAGCAGATAGTCGGTGGCGTCGACGACGCCCACCAGGTCCACATTCTTCAGCGCGCGGACGATCGCAAGATGAGAGAGCCCCATCTTCCCGACGCCCACGACACCGACACGAACACGTCGTGTGTCAGCGTTTTGCGGCACGACGAAATCCCCTTCCCCAGTTGGTTTCCCCTTCAGAAGGCATCCCTCCCCGTAGGGACGCCAACCGCTATACTAACCCGAAGATCGCGCTGAGGGCAGTGCGAATTCGCGGCGGGATGGGGCCCGTCGTCATCGAGGGGATTCCGGGCACGTCCGTGCGACGTGCACCGGATGCGTCACATAAGGGGAGTGCGCATGGTGGAAGTTTCTGTCGTCCTGCCGACACACAACAGGCCGGAGCTGATGAGGCTCGGGGTCGAGAGCGTGCTCGCGCAGAAGACATCCGTCACCGGCGAAGTGGTCATCGTGTTCGATGCCTGTCCGATCGAGGTGCCGGATGTGGAGGTGCCGGACGGATGGGTCGTCCGCGGCATCTCGAACACCCGCAGCCGCGGACTGGCCGGCGCGCGCAACTCCGGGATCCTCGCGGCCGAGGGGCGACTGGTCGCCTTCCTCGACGACGATGACACGTGGCTTCCCGGCAAGCTGGAGGCCCAGCTGCGGCGCTTCGAGGAGAAGCCCGACGCCATCATCGTCGGCACGGCCATGGTCGTCGACGACGGGGAGAACCGCATCGTGCGGCGTGTGCCGTCCGATGACCTCACGCACGAGGACTTCCTGCGCAACCGCAATCCAGGACTCCACTCGTCGAGCCTCATGTTCCGGCGCGAGGTGCTCCTCGGCGACCTGGGCCTGATCGACGAGGAGCTTCCTCGGAGCTACGGGGAGGACTACGACATCCTGCTCCGCGGCTCCGCTCTCGGCCTGGTCACGGTGGTGAACGAGCCGCTCGTGCGCGTGCTGTGGAACGGGCAGTCGTACTACTTCGGCCAGTGGGCCGCGTACGCCGAAGCGCTGCAGTACCTGCTGCGCAAGCACCCCGACTTCGCCACGATCCCGGCGGCGCTCGGCCGCATCGAGGCGCAGGTCGCGTTCTCCCTCGCGTCGGCGGGGCAGGGCAAGGAAGCGCGCACCTGGGGCTGGCGCGCTCTGCGGCACAACCCCAAGCAGGTCAAGGCCGCGCTCGCGATCGCGATCTCCCGCAAGCTCGTGACGCCGCAGACCGTCACCAGGATCGTGCAGAAGTTCGGCCGGGGGATCTGAGCGATGAAGATCCTGATCGCATGCTCGTCCGGCGGGCATCTCACGCAGGCGCTCGCGCTGCGCGACTGGTGGGGAGCACACGAGCGCTGCTGGGCGACCTTCCCCGTGGAGGACGCCCGCTCGCGGCTCTCCGAGGAGAAGGTCTACGAGATCCACTATCCGACCGTGCGGAACCTGCCGAACCTGCTGCGCAACTTCGGGCTCGCCCGGCGCGTGCTGGCTGCCGAGCGGCCCGACATCGTGTTCTCGACCGGTGCGGCCATCGCGCTGCCGTTCTTCACCCAGGCGCGGTTCTTCGGCGCCAGGACGGTGTACCTCGAACCGGTCGACCGCATCACCTCGCCCGGCCTGAGCGGGCGGCTCGTGTACCCCTTCGCGGACGAGTTCCTCGTCCAGTGGGAGCGGATGCGCGACTTCTACCCCGGCTCCCGCAACGTCGGGGTCGTGCTGTGAGCGCGCCGCTCGTCGTCGTCTCCGCCGGCACATATCACCTGCCCTTCGATCGGCTCTCCGGCTGGGTGGAGGAGTGGCTCCAGCGCCACCCCGATGTCCGGCTGGTGATGCAGCACGGCCCGTCGGCTCCGGTCGCCGGCGCCGAGAACGTCGAGATCCTGCCCTACTCGGACCTGCTCACCCTGTGCCGCGAGGCGGATGCCGTCGTGCTGCAGGGCGGTGCCGGCGGTGTCATGGACATGCGGGCGCTCGGCATCGTCCCGATCGTCGTCCCGCGAGTACCCGGCGGCGGCGAGGTCGTCGACGATCACCAGCTCGTGTTCAGCGCCGAGATGGCCGAGCTCGGCATCATCCGCCGCGCGCTGTCGGCCGAGGAGCTGGCCGCACAGCTCGACGCGTCCCTCTCCGGCGACCTGCCCGCACCGGGCTCGATCGCCACCCCGGGGGCCGATGCCGTGCGCACCCTGCTGGAGCAGCCGGTGCGCCGCGCGCCGTGGTTCGCCTTCGTGCCGCGGCTCGTGCGCAGCGGCATCGCCATCGTCGCCACCAAGCTGCGCCGCTGAGACCAGCGGGCGCCGGATACTCAGGCCCAGCGACCGACGAACGGGATCCGGCGCCACAGCGTCTGGATGTGCAGCGGACGGCGGAGCAGCCACAGCACCACGGCGTAGACGAGGCACAGGGTGACGCCGGCGACCACGAGGATCAGCAGACTCGAGCCGACGAACCAGGTGAACAGCAGCCCGCCGCCGCCGAACACCACGACCGGCGGCAGCATCGGCACGAGCAGCCGGGACGGCTGAAGGTCGACATGCATCAGCCGGTGTACCTGGACCGCGGCGATCATGTTGTCCGTCACCACGACGATGACCCAGGTGATCGCGGCGCCCCAGACGCCCAGCAGCGGCACGAGCGCCAGGTTCCCGCCGATGCTGATCGCCAGCGCGATCGCCTTGTTGTACATCTGCCACGTGCTCCTGCCGCCCTGCAGCAGGATGCTCTGCAGCATGCCGCACGCGGTCTGGAACATCATCGCGAGAGCCAGCAGCACCATCGGGCCCCAGCCCGAGCGGAACTCGGAGCCGAAGATGCCGAGCACCGCAGGGCCCATCGAGATGAGCAGCATGTAGAACGGCCAGTTCATCAGGATCATGGTCCGCACGACCTTCGTGTGCAGCCGGGTCGACTCGAGATAGTCCTCGCGGGCGAGCAGCCCCGAGATCGTCGGCGACACCGCGACACGCATCGCCTTGTCCACCACGCCGCCCGCGCGGACCGCGCGCGTGATGACCGCGTACACGCCCGCGGCGGAGGGCGAGGCGAGAGCGGCGATGATCAGCACGTCCGACCATTCCAGCGCGGTCTCCAGGCCCGAGCTCACCGTGCGGGGCGCGTTGAAGCGCCAGAACTCGCCCATCGTCGGACGGGTCTCCGGTGTGCTCTCGCGGCGTCGACGGAAGTCGCGCACGAACGGCGGCGCGATCACCACGATCGTCACCAGCAGCCAGAACGGCTGCGGCAGCAGCCACGCCTCGAACGCCCCCCACGCGCCGACGCCGGCCACGGAGACCGCCAGCAGCACGGTCAGCAGCCGGCTGGCGGGGAGCAGGATGCTCTGCAGCAGGGTGAACGCGGTGACCCCGCGCAGCATGCGCGCCGCGATCTGGAGCACCCCGATCAGGGCGCCCACGACGACGTAGGGCACCATCGCCCGCATCAGATCGGCCATGGCGGCGGCGTCGCTCGGCGCGGCCAGCCAGTCGCCCAGCGCATCCGCCAGCAGCCACACCGCCAGCGAGACGAGACCGGACATCACGGCGACCGGACCGAGCGCGAACACGACGATCCGCCACTCGGCGCCCACCCTGTGGAACGCGCGCTGCTCGGCGATGTAGCGGACGATGCCGCTGTTCGTGCCCAGCCGGAGCACCTGCGTGAGGATCGTGAAGATGCCCATCGCCTGGAAGAACAGACCCGTGCCGTCGGCGCCGAGCGTGTTGCCGACGATGGCCGTGAGCAGCAGGGCCGCGAGGGCCGCGAAGGCGGAGCCGAACAGGCTGATCAGTCCGCTCCGCGCCAGCCCCTCACTCTTCATTCGTGGCTCGTGCGAACGGCGTGGGCTGGGGCGTCCAGTACGAGGAGTTGCCCAGGTACTTCTCCCGCAGCAGCACCGCGAGGGCGATCCCGATGAAGACGAGCTGACGGTCGAGGCCGTAGAAGATCGACAGCCCGACGGCGACCACCACGCTCGCGTGGATCCACACCGCGGAGAGGTTCGGTGCGTCGAACGTGCGCACCGCCCCCATCACGATCATGCCGAGGAAGAGGAACAGCCCGACCAGGCCGAAGCAGAACATGGCGTTCCAGATGGCGCCCTGCGTACCCACGTAGATCTCACTCCACGTGCTCGGCCGCGGGGCGCCCCAGCCGATGATCGGCGATTGCAGGGTCCTCTCCCACGTCTCGGCATACAGGTTGCCACGCCCCTCGGTCGTGTCGACGGTCTCCTGACGGGCCACGATGCCGTCCAGGAAGCCGGAGAGGAAGAGGATCACCGCTCCGGCCATGCCGAGGACGGTCACCCAGAAGAAGGCGAGGAGCCGGCCGCGGATCAGGAGGCAGAACAGCACGTAGACCACGGCGCCGGCGATCCCGAGGAACAGGCCGCGGTTGGTGGTGGCGATGGCCGGCGGGATGGCTGCGACGAGCGCGATCACCAGGAACCACATGGCGCGTGCGGTGCGGTGGCCGATGGCCGTCCCGATCGCGATCGGTGTGAGCACGGCCATCGCCGCCCCCCACCCGTTCGTGTAGGAGAACGGGGCGGAGGGGCGGACGAACGGCTCCTCGGCGCCCCACGGCGTCTGGATCTCCGCGAGCGTGGGGAACACGAGCTCCGAGACGTAGTCGTTGCTCGAGATCGCGTCCGGGAGCAGCCGGCCGATCGTCATCGTCAGCTGCACCTCGGGGAACAGCATGCCCAGATAGCCGCCGACGATCACGAAGACCCAGATGAAGGTCAGCCCGTTGAAGATGCGCTTCGGGGTGAGCGACGTCCTGGCGTTGACGATGTAGACCATGATGATCGCCAGCGCGAGGAACTGACTGAACCGCACGCCGAGGCCCACACCGCGACCCAGCTGGTCGATCATGAGCGCGGACGGGATCATCCACAGCACGAAGCCGATCCACGGCAGGATCCCCGGGACGATGAGGATGCGTCGGCGCATGATCAGCAGCGCGAGCATCGGGATCGACATGATGACCGAGACGAACGGCAGCATCCCCACGAGCCAGAACAGCGGATAGCCCCACAGCACCGTCAGCACCGGCCACGCGGGCAGGGCCCTCGGCTCGACCTCGAGACTGGGGTCCTGACCGGTCGCTGCGATCAGCGAACGGCTCGGTGAAGCGATGAGTGCCATGCGGATGCGTCCAGGTTCAGAGTGCGGTCAGCTGCGTGTACTTGCGGCGGAGCGAGCCGGCGAAGATCAGCACGTGCCAGGCGAACAGGGCGGTGTAGAGCACCGCGAACGCGAACGGCAGTCCGATGAACGCCAGGACGACGTAGGTCGTGGAGGGATCCTGAGGCTGCTTGACGAACGACTCCAGGATGCCACGGCGTCCGTCGTCGGGGGAAGGGGGAGTCTTGGGCAGCAGCTTCTCGGCGAGCAGCTGCGAGAGGAACCAGCCGGAGACGAGCACCGAGAACAGTCCGGCGACGAGCACCAGCCACGGCCACGCGTCCGTGCGCAGCAGGTGCACGGCGATCGCGATGTGCACGAGCGGGGCGCGCACACCGTCGACGACGTGGTCGAGCCACTCGCCAGCCGGCCCTCCGCGCTTCTGAATGCGCGCGAGCTGCCCGTCTGCCGAGTCGAGGATGTAGCCGATCAGCAGCAGGACCGCGGCGATCGGTCCCGCCCACCACTCGGGGACGCCGGCCAGCACGCCCACGCCGACAAGGCCGACGAGCGCACTGACCGCGGTGACGCCGTTGGGGCTCGCGCCCCAGCTCGCGGCGATCACCGCGGTGCGTCCGCCGAGCGGGCGGTTGATCCAGCGCAGGTACGCGGGAACGCCCGCCCCCGCTTTCTGTGCGGAGGCGAGCGCTCGTCGCGCGTCTGCGTAGGGGATTCTCATTCGCGAGGCATGTCCAATGCGAGGTCGAAGCTGAGGTCGGGAGTGCTGCGGTAGTTCGCGTGCACGGAGGCTGCGATCACGTTCGTCCCTTCCACGAGCAGGTTCGCCGGCACCGTGAAGGTGACCTTGTTGGCCGCAGCCGTGGTCGCCCGCGGTGCCGCCGTGGCGTATGAATTCTGTGTCAGGGTCCCCGCCCCGAGATTCGCCCGCCCGAGCTCCACCCCATTGAGGTAGACCACGATACCGTCATCCGCCGTCACCGTCACCGTCCCGTCGGCGACGCTCGCGACATCCGTCACCGTGACGGAGTGTCGGAACTGCGCGCTGAGCGGCTTGGTGGCGAGGTTCGTCGGATCGATGTTGGTCGCCGCGCTCGCGACGCCCCTGGCGAGGACGGCCGCGCCGCTCGCCCAGGCCGAGGAGTCGAACGCCACCGCGTTCCAGTCCGCGGGCAGCGGGTCGCTCGAGTAGCGCCACGACCAGGTCGAACCGCTCGGCACGCTCACCGGCAGCTCGGCGTCCGTCGGCGGGGTCGCCGTGGTCACCTGCACCGTCGCCGGCGTCGACGTGAGTCCGCCGATGCCGACCGCCACGACGCTGTACTCGTAGGCGGTCGCCGGGGTGAGCCCGGTCTCGGTGAACGTGGTCGTCGCGGCGTCCGTCGTGCCGACCTGCTGGCCGCCGCGGCTGATCACGTACGACGTCGGTGCGGTCCCGCTCGACGGTGCCGTCCAGCTCAGCGTCGCCGAGTCGAGCGTCGTCGTCCCGCCGAGCGCGGTCACCGCGTTCGGCGCCGCCGGGGCCTGGCCGCGCTCCGCCGTGAAGGCGAGGTCGAAGCTGAGGTCCGGCGTGGTGCGGTAGTTCGCGTGCACCGAGGCGGCCAGCACGTTCGTGCCGTCGACGAGCACGCCCTGCGGCACCTCGAAGACGACGCGGTTCGCCGCCGCGGTCGTGTGCGACACGACGCCGTTCGCATAGGAGTTCTGCGAGAGGGCGCCCGCAGGCATCCGTACGCGTCCCAGCTCCACGCCGTTGAGGTACAGCACGACGCCGTCGTTCGCGATGACGGAGATGCTGCCGTTCACCACGCTCAGCGCGTTCGTGACCTGGAACTCGTTGCGGAACTGCGCGCTCAGCGGCTTCGTCGCGAGGTTCGTCGGGTCGATGTTGGTCGTCGCCGACGCCACTCCGCGGGCGAAGAGCCCCTGGCCGGTGTTCCACGCGGCGTCGTCGAACGCGAGCGTGTTCCAGTCCGCGGGAAGGGCATCCGAGGAGTACCGCCACGACCAGGTCGCGCCGTTCTCGATGAAGGTCAGCGCGGACTCCGGAGCGGGCTGGGCGACGAAGGCCGCCGTGCTCGCCGAGCGGTTGCCCGCGGCGTCGCGTGCCCGCACGAAGTAGTTCGTCGGGGTCTCGGTGATCGGCACGGTGTACGTGGCCGAGGTCGTCGAGGCGATCACGCGGTTGTCGCGCAGCACCTCGTAGGTCACGCCGCCGCTGTCGGTCGAGGCCGCCCAGGTCAGGGTCGCCTCGGCGCCGCCGTTGCCCGGCGTCGCGGTGATCGCGCCCGGAGTGGTGGGTGCGGTGGTGTCCCGCGGCGCGAAGCGGATGAACCCGCCCGACCACTGGTTGACCTCGCCCGCCCTGACCGAGCGGCTGAAGTCGCCGCCCGCCCACAGCACCCCGGTGCTGTCGAAGAAGGTGCCCCACGCGCCGTAGCCGGCGCGAGCCTGCACGACCGGAGACCAGGCGGCCACGAACTTGCCGGTCTGCGCGTCCCACGCACCCATGAGGTTCATCTTGTCGGCCTGCGTCCAGCCGGTGCCCACGTCACTCCACGAGTACGCGTCCTGGTAGACCCAGTGGCCGCAGTGGCAGCCGCCGACCACGAGGTTCGCGTTGTGCTCGACGGTCTGGAAGTCGCCGCCGGTCTTGGTGATCGAGCCGCCCACGCGCTCGAAGGTGTTCCGGTCGTAGGCGAAGAGCGAGTGCTCCGAGCCGCCGAGCCAGACCTTGCCTCCGGCTTCGGTCACGCCGAGCTGCCAGATGTTGCCCGAGTACGTGCCGTCGGCGTTTAGCGTCGCCTTGCTGAACTTCGGGACCCACAGCGGGTCGACCAGGGGAGCGCCCGCGGCCGTCTGGATCGCGGCGGCGCTCGGGGTCGAGGTGGTCTGCTTCATCCGGAAGTAGCCGGAGAAGTAGGCGCGGTCGCCCAGCTCGGAGGCGTCGACGGCGATCGACGTGCCGTTGAGGAACGCGTTCCACCCGGTGTCGGGGCGACCCGTCGTCAGGTTGATGCGGCCACCGTTCCAGGTGCTCGCGCTGATGGTCGAACCCACGGAGGTGAGGTGCGTCATGGCGCCGGCGACGTAGAGGAAGCCGTCCTGCACATCGAGGTCGCGCACGTACGGCACGCTGCCGGTCGCGCGATGCTCAGCGGTGACCTGCCAGCCCGAGAGCTGCCCTGTGGTCGCGTCGAGGAACGCGATGCCCGCCTGCGGTGTGCCGTTCACGGTGGAGAACTGTCCGCCGATGGCGACGCGGCCGTCGGGAAGGCCGGCGATGGCCTTGACCTGTCCGTTGAGCTGCGGCCGGAAGGTGGTGACCCACTCGCCGGTGTTGACGTCGAACGCGGCCAGGTACGGCTGCTCGACCTGTCCGCCGCCCGCCTCCGTGCGCTGCACGTAGCGGAAGTTGCCGCCGACGAACACCTTGCCACCGACCTCGCCGAACTCGGCCACCTCGGTGTTGAGCTCGCCGCTGCTGCCGTTCGCGAAGCCGGAGACGCCCCAGACCGTGGTCATCGCGTTGCTCTCCGGGATGGCCGCGACCGTCGAGGCCGGGCTGCCCGAGGCGGGGATCGCCCCGAAGTCGAGGTTCGCCAGCGTGAGCTGCGGACGCAGGAAGACCTGCGTGAACGGCCGCGCGTAGCCCTGTCCTGACGGCGCCCACAGGTACGAGGTCGCCGCGGTGCTGCCGCCCGTGCTCGAGCCGAAGGCCCAGCCGTTGATGTAGTTGTGCGACGCCTGCTCGTTGAAGACCACGCGGCGCAGCTGGTTGTTGTTGCCGAAGTTGTTCGTCTGGCCGCCCGTGCCGGTCGAGCCGTCGAAGTTGTAGTTCTTCACGCGGTGCTCGGCGCCGAAGGTCCACACCCAGCGGTCGCGCTGCGTGAACGTGAAGCGGCCCTCCTGCCAGGTGGTGCCGGTGGTGTTGGTCGCGCGGCGCAGACGGATGCCGTCGGCGAGAGCGTCCACGCGGCCGTTGTTCAGCAGGCCGTCGACCGTGGTGGCGGGAAGCTGCGCCGGCTGGAACGCGTCGGTGCCGGTGGGGGTGTTGCGGATCTGGGCTGCAGTGCGCAAACCGTTGTACCCCTCCTTCCATCCTTCGCGGCCTCGGCCGATCAGCACCCAGCCGCCGCCGGACGTGGTCTGGTCGCAGTAGAACTGCTCCGGTGCGACGAGCGCCGGGGTGACGAGCCAGTACACGCCGTCGGTGGACTGCGGGTGGTTCTGCTTGATCTCCCAGCACGATGCGGCGGCGGTCTCCTGCGAGAGGCCGTCGGGCAGTGCCGGGGGTGCGGCGTTCGCCGCGAGTGGGGTGAGCAGTGAGCCCACCAGGACGGCCGCGGCGATCATGGCGCCTGCGGCAGCGCGGCGAGCCTTCACTCCCCGCGCGGGTGCTTCGGTGTTCATGGAGTCCTTCTTCGGGTGATGTGTGGCTCACCTGGGACGAGTCGGGTGAATCGTCCCAGGTGGTTCGGGTGAGCCACGACGGGGGTGCGGAAGATCGGGTGATCCGCCGGGGGGTCGAGGGTCAGGCTGCGGCGCAGTCCTGCTCGTCGGGGATCTCGTGCGACGAGATCTTCCAGGTGTCGCCTTCGAAGACGGCTCCGTAGATGTGGGCCACGGGGTGGCCGGGGTTGTACAGCGAGGCCTTGAGGGAGTTGCCCGCTGCGTCGGTCACGTCGATGTCGGAGACGTCGACGCAGACCTTCAGGGTGATGGTGGCGGGCGACGAGGCCAGGTCGACGGCGGTGGGGGTGACGCTCGTGACGACGGCCTTCCCGGTCTGCTTGTACCCGAGGTCCATCTGCTCCCGCGCGTGCGACTGCACTTCGCCGAGCACCCAGCCCGTCGCGACGGCCTCGACCCCGACGGCCGAGCCGTCTCCGCGCTGGCTGACCTCGTCGAGGGCCGCGACCACCGCGTCGGCTGCTGCCGTCGCCCGGTCGACCTCGGCGTCCTCGTCGTCGCTCAGCGGACCGTCGACCACCTTGGGGACGGACTTCAGCGGCTTATCGGACGCGGCCTTGTCCGCGTCGCCGTCATCGACCGGCTTCTGCGTCGATGACGCGGCGGGTGCGCCGGCGTTGTTCGCGACGAGCGCGACGCCGACCCCTGCGGCGCCGAGCGCGAGGAGCGCGACGGCTCCGATCGCGATCAGTCTCGTGCGGCGGTGGGGCGCCTTCTCGCCCTCGACCACCTGCTCTTCCATTTCCATCAGTAAGCCCCCTTCGGCTGGATCATCACCTTGGCGGTCCGCCACATGATCTGCAGATCGTTCATGACCGACCAGTTCTCGACGTATCGCAGGTCGAGGCGCACGCTCTCGTCCCAGGACAGGTCGCTGCGTCCCGACACCTGCCACAGACCCGTGATGCCGGGCTTGATGTACAGGCGGCGGAACACGGTGCCGTCGTACGCCGTGACCTCACTGGGAAGCGGCGGACGCGGCCCGACGACGCTCATATCGCCGGTGAGGACGTTCCAGAACTGCGGCAGCTCGTCCAGGGACAGCTTGCGCAGCACCTTGCCCACGCGGGTCACGCGGGGGTCGTCCTTCATCTTGAAGAGAAGACCGGCGCCGTCGTTCTGCGCCTTGAGCGCAGCGAGCTGCTGCTCTGCATCGGTCTTCATCGAGCGGAACTTCACCATCTTGAACGTGCGGCCGTCCCGGCCGACCCGCTCCTGGAAGAAGAACACCGGTCCGGGCGAGTCGAGCTTCACGAGCGCGGCCAGCACCGGAGTGATGAGCGCGATCGGGATGAGCGCGATCGTCGCGACGAGGATGTCGAGCGCGCGCTTCAGCACGTGCACGCCGCCCTCGTAGGTCGGGATCTTCACCTGGATGAGCGGCAGGCCGTCGACCTGCCGCAGCGAGATGCGCGGACCGGCGACATCCGTCAGACGGCTCGAGAGCACGAGCTCAGCGGCCGTGCCCTCCAGCTGCCAGCTGAGCTGCTTGACGAAGTCGGGGTCCCCGTCGGGGCGGCTCGCCACGATGATGGTGTCCGCCCCGAGCTGGGCCGCCGCGTCGGCGACGGTGTCGAGATCGCCCACGACCGGGTAGATGCTCTCCCCGAGTGCGAGCGCGCCGGCCTTGCGATCCACCAGCGTCGTCCCCACGACGTGGTAGCCGTTCTCTGCGCCCTTCTGCAGAGACGTGATCACATATTCGACGTCCTCGGTGGCGCCGACCACCAAGGTGCGCGACGCGTACTGGCCCCGGATGCGGCGGCGCTGAAGCCACCGACGCCAGGTCCAGCGCGCGCCGAGCAGTCCGAGCGTCCCGACCGGAAGCGCGACGAGGAACAGCGGCTGCAGTCCCTCCCACGTCAGGAGGACGCCCGCGATCGCGGTGATGCCGAATGCCAGGCCGCTGGCGTGCGCCACGCGGCGGTATTCGGTGGCCCCGGAACCGAAGATGGCGGCGTCGCGGGTGTTGAGCGCCGACAGCATCAGATACCAGGCGAGGCCGAGCAGTGCGGCGTTGCGCAGTGCCTCGATCACCATGACGCCGGTTGCCAGTGGAACCGCGACCGTCAGACCGACGGCGATCAGGATGACAGCCGCATCCGTGATCCGCAGCCGCATCCGATAGCGACGTTCCCACTGCCGACGTCGTTCCAGCGTCGCCGAGACCCGCGGCGTGGCCGCCGGGCGTGTGGTCGACGTGGCGGCACGCGAAGTGACCGGAACGAAGCCCGTGCGAGTGATGCTCAGCGCATCCTCAACGGACGTCATGCCGAGGCTCCTCGAGCCATGAATGTACGCAGAATTCCCCAGTGCGCCATTGTTTCCCCAGTTTGATTTCCCCAGAACCGCGAACCCCACGTTCACGGCAGTCGTCTGCGTCCCGACCCCTCGGGTCCTGCTGTGCTCCGTGATCCCACATCACGAAGTGCGATCCCGCCTTCCCAACCGGCGGGTGCGTGCAGCAGGCGCTGCAGACCTGGAACACTGTAGCGGAGAAGTCTATGGAACGGAAGACAAATCCGGGGAATGGACGAAAGCCCGTCGGAGAGGCCCGTGGGCCCCGCGGAGGACGAGCGCTATCCTTGCGCCGTGACAGCGCACCCGCCCCCCTCGCGTCTCCGACTCCGGCCGATGCTGCCGCGGGATCCGGGGCAGCCGCACCGCACCGCCAGCCCGCTGGAGCTGTTCTTCGATCTGGTGTTCGTCGTCGCGGTCAGCATCGCCTCGGCGCAGCTGCACCACGCGCTCAGCCATGCGGACTTCCTGCACGGGATCACGTCGTACGCGATGGTGTTCTTCGCGATCTGGTGGGCGTGGATGAACTTCACGTGGTTCGCGACCTCGTTCGACACGGACGACTGGCTGTACCGCGTCACCACGTTCGTGCAGATGGGCGGCGTGCTCGTGCTGGCCGCGGGCATCCCGCGCGTCTTCGGAGAGGGCGACTTCACGCTCCCGGTCATCGGCTACGTCGTGATGCGCATCGCGATGGTCGGGCAGTGGCTGCGGGCCTCCCGCTCGGCGGGCCCGCTGCGGGCGGCGACACGCCGCTATGCCCTCGGCATCGTGGCGGTCCAGGTGCTGTGGCTCCTGTTCCTCCTGGTTCCCGCCGGGGCACCGCAGCTCGTCGCCTTCGTCGTCTTCGCGCTCATCGAGGTGAGCATCCCCGTGTTCGCAGAGCACCGTCACCAGACGCCGTGGCATCCGCACCATGTCACGGAGAGGTACGGGCTGTTCACCCTGATCGTGCTCGGCGAGAGCCTGCTCGCCTCGGCCAACGCCATCATCGAGGCTCTCGGCGAGGTGCAGGCGCTGGCACCGCTGATCGCGATCTCGGTGCTGACGCTCGGGGTGACGGCCGCGCTGTGGTGGATCTACTTCTGGCCGCCCCACCACAGAGCGATCGGGACCTTCCCCCGTTCGCTGGGCTACGGATACACCCATTACCTCGTGTTCGCGGCGGCGGCCGCGTTCTCCGCCGGCATCGAGGTCGAGCTCGACGTGCTCACCGGCGAGAGCCACCTGCCGAGCGTCGTCGCGTCGTTCACGGTCACGGTCCCCATCGCCGTGTTCCTGCTCGCCGTGTGGTGGATCGCCATCCGTGGCAACGCCGACCGCGTGGTGAACGCCGTGGTCCCGCTCGGGGCGGTGCTGGTGCTGCTCGATCCGGTGCTGCCGATCCCGGTCACGCTGACAGCGCTCATCCTCGCGGTCGTCGTGGTCGTGCTCGTGCTGCGTCCACCCGTGGACCGGGCAGCGCAGGGCCCGGGGGAGTGAGCGTCGTCAGACGCAGGCAGCGAACAGCGCGAGGCACTCCCGCCGCAGCCGGTCGATGGCGTCCGCATCGCCGCGCACATGCCGGATCAGGGCGTTCTGCAGCATCCCGTCGGTGAGGGAGTAGGCCAGGAGCGCGTCGAAGCGGCACGGCTTGCCCGCGAGCTCCGCATAGCGCTCGAGGACGCCCCAGATGGCCTCCTGCAGCATCGCCTCGACCTGTTCGATGGTGTCGCCGAAGCCCGACTCGAAGAGGGCCTGATTGCGCAGGTCGTACCAGAGGCGGTGCAGGGCGGCGTCGTCGCGAAGGCTCCTCGTCATCTCCTCCGCGACGCCGATCGCGAGCTCGTCGGGCGTGGTCGCGGACGCGACGATGGCCGCGTACCGCTCGGCCGGGCGGCCCTTCGAGATGCGGACGGCCTCGGCGATGAGGTCATTCTTGTCGGTGAAGTAGTAGTGCAGGGATCCGTGGGACAGGTCGGAGCGCTGCGCGATCTCCCGTAGGCCGGTGCGCGCGAAGCCGCGTTCGGCGATGGCCTCGAGGGCGGCTTCGGCGAGACCGCGCCGCCGCAGGGCGAACTTGTCCGTGCCGGCGCGCTCGGCACGCTTGATCGCTGTATTCACTGACTCGTCCCCCACGTACCACCCCACCGGTCGCCGCAATGCTATGGCATCGCTGGGACTTTGACCAGATGTCCGAGAAAAACTGGACAGTCATCCGACAAAAACTTGACAGTTGCCAAGTTCGATGTTGCACTGGAAGGACGCGGTCGAGCGCTTCCCCGGCGCCGGACCGCCTCCCGCCGCGTGTGCGACCCCATCGCCCCGGCTTCCCGCCGCCCTCGACTCTTCGAGCGCCGGCGTCGCAGAGCGGAGAGATGTCCCCGCATCCCTCCGCTCTGCCCTCCTCGCCCGGCGGTCTGATATACTGCTGATGCAACGTGTGCGTTTCGCCCCTCTCGGCCGCCGCGTCGCCACTGATCAGGGCCCATCCACGGACCGCGCACATCGACGCGCGCGGAACCGCCCTCGATCTCTCGATCTGCGGAGCGCACCGGCGCGACCGCCACACAGCAATGAGCATCATCATGAGTACGACCACCGTCCCCCCGTCCGACCCCCTCACCTGGAAGCAGGCCGACGTCGACGTGCACGTCGCGACCCGTGGCGGCGAGTTCGCCGGCTTCGTCGAGTTCGACGGCGCCGCCCACGTGCTGCGCGACGAGCGCGGCACCGAGCTCGGCAGCTTCGACGCCCTCGACGACGCGTTCCGCGCGCTCGCCGAGGCGCAGCAGCCCGCACCCGGGGCCGCTCTCGGGTTCACCCCGCGCGCTGGTGATGTCGCCGTCGATGCCCTTCAGCACCTCGA
>NZ_JALXPE010000065.1 GCF_025143365.1 Microbacterium sp. p3-SID336
CCCCCACCCCCCCCCGCGGTCGGTGGGTCGTCCCCCCACGGCCGCCGCCCCGCTGGCGCCGACACCGCCCCCGCTCACCCGAAGGAGTCCGCGGCGTGGATCTCCAAGACCTCCTGCCCACCCAGATCGACTGGTGGCAGCTGCTGCTCGCGCTGGTGGTGGCGATCACGACGTGGGTCGTCTCCCGCTACGCGCGACGGGGCACGACGGCGCTGCTGCGGCGCACCCCCGGGGTGCCCGAGCCGGTGGGCGCCGCTATCGCCCGGTTCGTCGGCTATGCCGTGCTGCTGCTCGGCTTCGGCATCGCCCTCGCGATGCTGGGGGCGAACGTGCAGCCCCTGCTCGCGGTCGTCGTCGTCCTCGGGGTCGTCGCCGTGCTGGTGCTGCGGGGCGTCGCCGACAACTTCGCCGCCGGGGTGCTGCTGCAGGCGCGTCAGACCGTGCGGATCGGGGACGAGATCGCGATCGAGGCGCTCGACACCGTGATCGCCGGCACCGTGACCGAGCTCAACGCGCGGGCCGTGATCCTGCACACGGTGGACGGCCGCACGCTGCACGTCCCGAACGCGCGGCTGCTGACCGATCCCGTGGTGAACGACTCCACGCGGGGGGCCAGGCGCAGCGAGGTGCAGGTGCGGGTGCATCGCGACCCCGCGGTCGACATCGACGACGTGATCTCGGCGCTGATCGCGGCGGCCTCCACGGCGGAAGGCGTGCATCGGAGGGAGCCGGTGCGGGCACTCGTGCTCACCGTCGGTCCGGATCGGCTCACCGTGCGGCTACAGTTCTGGCATCACCCGCTGCACGGGGTGCGCGTGACCTCCGCGGTAGTCGTCGCGCTGTCCGACGCGCTGACCCTGGCCGACTGGAACGGCACGGTCACGAGCACGCCAGGGGCGCCGCCGCTCATCCCCCCGGAGGAGGTATGACGCCGCCGCGCGCCGATGTCGGTGGCCGGGGGCAGACTTCGGCCATGGACATCACACTCTCGCAGCCGGCCGGCCTCGTCGTGAGCCCGGCCTTCAGTCATGTGGCCGTCGTCCCCCCGGGGGCGACCACCATCTACGTCGGCGGGCAGAACGGCGTCGACGCCTCAGGGGCTGTCGTCTCCACCGACGTGGGCGAGCAGTCGCTGCGCGCCGTGCAGAACGCGCAGGTCGCCCTGGAGTCCGCGGGGGCGTCGCTGGACGACGTCATCAGCTGGATGATCCTGATCCACCAGGAGGCCGATCTGCGCGCGGCGTATGGCGCCGTCGCGCCCACGCTCGCGCGCGAGGGCGCTCCACCCCTGGTGACCGCGGCCGTGGTGGCCGGTCTCGGGGTTCCCGGGGCGCTCATCGAGGTGAGCGCTGTCGCGGCGGTCATCCGCGACTGAGGCTCAGATCCGCCCGCGCACGGGCGTGCGCTCCACGCCGTCCGCCTCGGCGGGCGGTGTCATCTCGGCGCGCACGCCCAGCAGGCGCACCTCGCGTGCGGGGTCGAGGGTGGCCGCGAGCGCAGCGGCCGCAGACTGCACGTCGTCCCGATGCTCCGTCGGAGACGGCAGCTTCCGCCCGAAGGTCCTGGTCTCGAACGGCGCGTAGCGCACCTTGAGGTGCACGCGCATCACGGGCCTCCCGTCGGCCGCGCAGTCGTCGAAGGCCTGTCCGGCGAGCTCCCGCACGGCGGCATCGACGTCCTCCACCGTCGTCAGGTTCTGCTGAAAGGTGGTCTCGCGGCTGTGGCTGCGGGCCACCCACGGGGTGGGGTCCACGCCGCGCGGGCCCTCGCCGGAGCCGAGCCCGTGGTACCACACGCCCATCCGCGGACCGAACTCGGCGATCAGCTCGGACTCGTCCGCGTCGGCCAGCTCCCGAACGGTCGCGATGCCGTGCGCCGCCAGACGCTTCTGCACCTTCGGCCCCACGCCCCACAGCTCCCTCGTCGGCTTGTCCCCCATCACGGCGAACCAGTTGTCCGCCGTGAGCCGGAAGACGCCGCGCGGCTTGCCGAACTCGGTGGCGATCTTCGCACGCACCTTGTTGTCGCCGATGCCCACCGAGCAGTGCAGCGCCGTCGCGTCGAGCACCGCCCGCTGCGCTCCGCGCGCCACCGCCTCAGGGTCGTCGGTCTCCACGCCGAGGAAGCACTCGTCCCAGCCGATGACCTCCAGCACTACGCCGGGCAGCTCGCGCAGCGCCGCCATCACCGCGGCCGACGCCTCCTCGTACGCCTCATGGTCCACCGGGAGGAACACCGCGTCCTCCGGCGCCTTCCGCGCGGCGATCTTGAGCGGCATCCCGGAGCCGATGCCGAACGCCCTGGCCTCGTACGACGCCGTCGACACGACGGCGCGCTCGGTCGGGTCGCCCCGGCCGCCGACGATGACGGGTCGCCCCGCCAGCTCCGGTCGCCGCAGCACCTCGACCGCGGCGATGAACTGGTCCATGTCGACGTGCAGCACCCATTCGGCCATGCCTCGAGTGTGACCCAGACGGGCGGCGAAGTCACCCGTCGGCCGGGATGGCGCTCACGCGATCGAGGCGCCGATCGCCGTGGCGAGCACCGCCAGCAGGGGCAGGGTGCCCTGCATGGCGGCTGCCCGCGCCTTCGTCCGGTCGGACAGCACGAGGACGAGCGCGGCGGCGAGCATCATGCCCGTGCCCGCGAGCACCAGGGTCACGCCGACCGTCTGCGCGCCCACGATGACCAGTCCGACCCCGAGCAGCGTGGTCAGGGCGAGGAACAGGTTGTAGAAGCCCTGGTTGAAGGCGAGCTGCTTCGTGGTCAGCGCATCCGCCTCGCTGGCGACACCGAAGATCCGGCGGGTCTCCGGCTCGGTCCAGCGCAGCGACTCCAGCGCGAAGATGAAGACGTGGAAAGCCGCTGCGGCGGCGGCGAGGACGAGTCCGACGATGAGCATGCCGAGATTCTGCCGCCAGCCGGCGGCTCCCGGCAAGGCGGGTCAGACCAGGAACACGGGCAGCAGCCCCGGGTTGTGCGCGTGCACGAGCACCGCGAACACGACCGCGTCGAACAGCAGATGCACCGTCACCACGTAGGCGAGCGAGTGCGTCCGCAGGAAGATGAAGCCCTGCAGCAGCGCGAACGGGATGGTGAGCACCGGCCCCCACTCGCGGTAGCCCAGCTCCCACAGGAACGAGACGAACACCACGGCCTGCAGCACGTTCGCGAGCGCGTCGGGGAAGTGCCGGCGCAGCAGTGCGAACACCGTGCAGATGAAGAACAGCTCGTCCCAGATGCCGACGGCGCCGACCCCCACGAACAGGCGTGCGATGAGGTCGGGTGTATCGACCACCGGCCAGTTCTGATAGACGCCGCTGGTGATGAAGTAGAACGGCAGGATCAGCCACCCGAGCACGAGCACCGCCACCAGCCAGCCCCACTGCAGCCGCCCCCACCGGCGACCGGTACGCCACGGGAAACGGATGGCTCTGTCGCGGTACACGAACCGCGACACCAGATACGGCACGGCGACCGCGCCGCCCAGCGCGAGGGTGAAGCGGAGCATGGCGAGGTTGTCCAGCTCAGCCGCGAGCGGGATCACGCTCACGATCAGCATGCCGATCGCGATCAGCGACAGGTCGCGCGTGAGCGACGCCGCCCTGTGGCCGCCATCCGCCTCCGCCAGAGGCCGCGTCCCCGCCGGGACGGTCGGGAGCGCCGGGGTCGGAATCCGCGAGCGCTCGAGCAGCCACGCGCCTCCCGCGCCCAGGACGAGCAGCAGCCAGCCGAGCCAGGGTGTCTCCAGCACGAAGAACGCCGGTGCCGCGAGACACACGAGCGCGGCGGGAAGGATCTTCGCACGGGAGGCGGAGGCGGGCGGGGCCGCGGTCATGCACGCGCCGTCCGGCGATACACCAGGTCGCGGATGTCGCGTCCCTTCGCGATGCCCTTGCGCTCGAACGCGGTCATCACCCGGCCGTCGAAGCGCTCGGCCCAGTCGCCGGGGAAGGCGCGCTCGAACAGCGGGTCGGCGTCGAGCACCTCGCGCATCTGCAGCGCGTAGTCCTCCCAGTCGGTCGCGAGGCGCAGCAGACCTCCGTCGCGCAGGGCGCGCGCGGCGACGTCGCCGAAGCCGGGGCGGATGAGCCGGCGCTTGGTGTGGCGCTTCTTGTGCCAGGGGTCGGGGAAGAAGATCCAGACCTCGCGCGCCGCGCCCTCCGGCAGATAGGAGGAGAGCACCTCGGGAGCGTTGGCCTCGACCACGCGCAGGTTGCGGGCGCCGGCCCTGTCCGCGTCGAGCATGGTGCGGGCGAGCCCCGCGCGGAAGACCTCGACCGCGAGGAAGTCGTCGTCCGGTCGCGCGGTGGCGGCGGAGACGATGGCGTGCCCCTGCCCGGATCCGATCTCCACATACAGGTCGGCGTCCCTGCCGTACTCCGCGGCGGGATCCAGTCGCGCCTCGGGGTGCACCGAGGTCCACGCGACGTCGCGCGGCACGTCGAGGAGGTAGCGCGGCGCGAGGTCGGAGAACGCACGCTCCTGTGCCTCGGACATCCGGCCGCTCCGCCGCACGAAGGACACCGGCTCGTCGCGGAAGGTGCGGGGTTCGGGCATGCTTCCAGGGTAGCCGCCGTGCTCGGCGGCTCTGACCGCTGGCCCCGCCCCGATGCTCAGGCGGCGGGCTCCGTCACGAAGTCGATGAGCTCCTCGACCCGGCCGAGCAGCGCGGGCTCGAGATCGCGGTAGGTCGTGACCTTCGACAGGATGTGCTGCCAGGCACGGGCCGTGTCCGCCTGGGTCTCGTGCGGCCACCCGAACGCGCGGCAGATGCCCGTCTTCCAGTCCACACCGCGCGGGATCTCCGGCCATGCCGCGATGCCCAGTGCACGAGGGGTCACGCACTGCCACACGTCGACGAACGGATGTCCGACGATGCGCACGTGACGGCCGTGCGGACCGCGCGCCACCGCCTCCGCGATGCGCGACTCCTTCGACCCCGGCACCAGGTGATCCACCAGCACGCCGTACCGTCGCCGCGCGCTGGGCGGTTCGGCGGTCAGGAGCTCGTCGAGCAGGTCGACGCCCTGCAGATACTCGACCACGACGCCCTCGACGCGGAGGTCGACGCCCCAGACCTTCTCCACGAGCTCGGCGTCGTGTCGGCCCTCCACCAGGATGCGGCTGGGAAGCGCCGTCCGCGCTCGCTGATCCGCCACGGCGAACGATCCGGACGCGGTGCGGCGCTGTCCCTGCGCCGCGGCGGAGGGCGCCGTGAGCCGTACGGGGCCGCCGTCGATCAGGAAGCCGCCGCCGAGCGGGAACAGCCGTCGGCGACCGGCGCGGTCCTCGAGCTCGACCGTGCCGCCCTGCACACGGGTCACCGCGCCGCAGAAGCCGTCCGCGGCGACCTCGACGACGAGGTCGACCTCCGCGGGCACGGGCGGCACCGGCTTGGCACCGCGTTCCCGCCACCCCGCGGCGAGCACATCCGATCCATACCTGTCGTCCATGCCTTCCAGCGTATGCGTCTCCGCTCAGGGCGAACGGCGATGCGCCCGTCGCCGCTGTCGCGTGTCGGACTCAGTGCATAGACTCGTGACATGGGGCTCGGCTGCCGGTCGGAGGGAACGCGATGACGAAGCGGGGGCTGATGCTGGCCGGTGCGGTGCTGGCCGCGATGCTGGGCGGGCTGTTCCCCGCCGCCGCCTCCGCCACGGATCCGATCACGCTCGATCCCGGCTATGTCACGGACCAGGCCGACGTGCTCAGCCCCGCCGAAGAGGAGGCCGCCGAGGCGCGGCTGCAGGAGCTCACCGCGAACTCCGACGCCGACCTCTTCGTCGTGCTGGTGGACGACTTCACGAACCCGAGCGACAGCGCCGAATGGGCGAATCAGGTGGCCACGGCCAACAACCTCGGTCCCGACCAGTACCTGCTGGCGATCGCGGTCGACGGTCGCAGCCTCTACATCTCCTCGGACTCCTCCGGTCCCCTGAGCGACGGGAAGCTCGACGCGGTCGAGCAGGCCATCGCGCCCCTGGCCGGCGCGGGCGACTGGGCGGGTGCGATCGACCTCGCCGCGGACGAGATCCAGGGCGACGGCGGGGCCGGGGCCCTCCGCGCCACGCTGATCGTGGTCGCCGTCATCGCCGCGCTGCTGCTGCTCTGGCTCGTGATCGCACTGATCCGTCGCGCGCGGCGCAATGCCGCCATCCGCGAGCGCGGAGCGATGCCGGAGACCCCGGATCCCGCCGATCCCTTCTCCACCCTCACCGACGCGCAGGTCGAGCAGCAGGCCGGCGTGGCCCTGGTCCAGGCCGACGACGCCATCACCTCCAGCAGGGAGGAGCTGGGCTTCGCGATCGCCCAGTTCGGCAACGCGGCGACCGCCGAGTTCACCCGCGCCATCGATGCGGCGAAGGCCAAGATCGCCGAGGCGTTCGATCTCCGCCAGAAGCTCGACGACGAGATCGAGGACACCGTCCACGACCGTCGTGCGTGGCACATCCGCATCATCCGGCTCGCCGACGAGATCGACGAGCTGCTCGACGACAACACCGAGGCGTTCGACGAGCTGCGCAAGCTCGAGCAGAACGCCCCGCAGGAGCTCGAGCGCGTGCGCGCCGAGCGCGCCGCCCTGGCTCCGCAGCTCGCTGCCGCGCCGTCAGCGCTCGACACCCTCAGGGCCGGCTACGACCCGGCGGCGCTCAGCACCGTGGCCGACAACATCGCGCAGGCGGAAGAGCGCGCCGCCCTGGCCGACCGGTCCGTCGAGGCGGCCGCACAGGCCATCGCCGCCGGTCGCTCCGGTGAGGCGGCGTTCGCCATCCGCACGGCGGAGCAGTCGGTCGCACAGGCGGCACAGCTCGTCCAGGCCATCTCCACCCTCGCCGGGGAGCTGGCGGAGATCGAGGCGAAGGCGCAGACGCTCACCGCCGAGCTGCAGGCCGACCTCGCGGCCGCGCAGCAGCTCCCCGACCCGACCGGCACCCTCGCCGCCACGGTCGCCGCCACCGCACAGCAGCTGCAGGCGGCGCACGCCGATCTCGGCGGTCCAGCCAGGAACCCGCAGCGGGCGCTCGACGCGCTCAGCGCCGCGAACGCGCAGATCGACGGCGCGATCGCCCAGGGTCGCGCGGCGGTCGACCGCGCGCAGCGCGTCCAGGCGCTGCTGGAGCAGACTCTCGCGCAGGCGGGGTCGGAGATCCGGGCGGCGCGGGAGTTCATCGAGACCCGCCGGGGAACGGTCGGGGCGACCGCGCGCACCCGCCTCGCGAACGCGGAGGCCGCCCTCACCCAGGCGCTGACACTGCGTACCGGCGATGGCGAGAGGGCACTCGCCGAGGCGAACCGCGCGCTCGACCTCGCGCGGCAGGCCACCGCCGCGGCTGAGTCCGACGTGCGCTCCTACTCCCCCGGCTACTCCGATGACGACTGGGGTGGCCTCTTCGGCGGCTCCGGATCCCGCTCCGGCGGCTCCGGCATCGGCGGCGACATCCTCGGCGGGATCATCGGCGGCCTCATCGCGGGCGGCGGCGGAGGCGGCTCCTCGCGTCGCGGCGGCTGGCGCTCGTCCGGCGGATTCCGCAGCTCCGGGTTCGGCGGCGGCTCGCGCGGCGGCGGCGGCCGAGATCGCTCCGGAGGGAGACGCTTCTGATCCCGCCCACAGACACATACGCCAAGCTCTGGAAGACGCCCCCTGAAAGGAACCACGCATGACCAAGCAGTCCATCTTCGGACGAATCTCCACCCTCGTCCGTGCCAACATCAACGCCCTGCTGGACTCCGCGGAAGACCCGCAGAAGATGATCGACCAGCTCGTGCGCGACTACACGAACAGCATCGCCGACGCGGAGTCCGCGATCGCCGAGACCATCGGCAACCTGCGCCTGCTGGAGCGCGACCACGAGGAAGACGTCCAGGCGGCGACCGAGTGGGGCAACAAGGCGCTCGCGGCGAGCCGCAAGGCCGATGAGATGCGCACCGCGGGCAACACCGCCGATGCGGACAAGTTCGACAACCTCGCCAAGATCGCCCTGCAGCGCCAGATCAGCGCCGAGCGCGAGGCGACCGGCGCGGAGCCGCAGATCGCCGCGCAGACCGAGATCGTCGACAAGCTCAAGAGCGGCCTGAACGGCATGAAGGACAAGCTCGTCGAGCTGAAGAACAAGCGCAGCGAGCTCATGGCCCGTGCCAAGGTCGCCGAGGCGCAGACCAAGGTGCAGGACGCGGTCAGCTCGATCAACGTGCTCGACCCGACCAGCGAGCTGGGCCGTTTCGAGGACAAGGTGCGTCGCCAGGAGGCCCTCGCCCAGGGCAAGGCGGAGCTGGCTGCGTCGAGCCTCGACGCCCAGTTCGAGAGCCTGGAGGACCTCGGCGAGCTGACCGAGGTCGAGGCGCGTCTGGCGGAGCTCAAGGCCGGCGGCAGCGCGCCGCGGCAGGCCCTCGAAGGCTCCTGACTCTCGCAGGCGGGTGCTCCGGGCCGTGCGCTCGGGGCACCCGCCTCGATCTTTCCCGGAGGTCTCCATGGTGCGTTTCCTGGTCGTCCCGCAGTGGCAGGGCTCGCCTGCCGCGCGCGCGATGCTTCTGATCGACGGCGCGTCCGCGATCGCGGGTGACCTCCCGCGCGCGGCGACGACGGTGCTCGATGTGCCGGTGGAGGCCGGCGAGGCGCTCGGCACCGGCGTGCGGCGCCTGAGCGCTCTGCAGCGCACGCGCGAACTGGTGCGCGAGCACCTGACGGCGGACACCGTCCTCGTCGGCGGCGACTGCAGCATCACCGTCGCGGCGCTCGATGCGCTGCCCGGTGGACTCGACGACGTCGCGGTGGTGTGGTGCGACGCGCACGCCGACCTGCACACGCCCGACACCTCGCCGTCCGGCGCCTTCTCCGGCATGGCGCTGCGGGCCGTGCTCGGCGAGGGCGAGGAGCAGGTGGTCCTGTCTCCCGGTGTACCCCGCGAGCGCGTGGTGACGGTCGGGATGCGGGAGGTCGACGAGGCGGAGGCCCCCGAGCTCTCCCGCCTCACGGCACTCGGCGTCTCCGACCTGGATGACCCGGACGCGCTCGCTGCGGCCGTGCGGGCCACCGGTGCGTCCCGCGTGTGGGTGCACATCGACGTGGACGTGCTGGATCCCGCCGCGTTCGGAGGGGTGTCCTCTGCCGTCCCCTTCGGGGTGTCGCCTGCGACCCTGAGCGCGGCGATCCGTCGCCTCCGCGAGAGCGTGCCCCTCGCCGGCGCGACGATCGCCGGCTTCGCTCCGCGCTCCCCCGCTGATGCAGTCGATGATCTCGGCGCGCTGCTGCGCCTCGTGGGAGCAGTGGCATGAGCGCCCCTGCCGGCTGGGAGGCGCGAGCCGCCGCGATGCTCGCCCGGGGCCGTCGCTCCGACCGTCGCATTCCCTCGTTCCTGCTGCGTTCTCCGATCAGCCGTCTGGGCTATGCGTGGGGCACGGCCGTCGGCTGGATCTGGGGTTCGCTGTGGAGCACCGGCCGCGTGGAGCGCCGCAACGGGCTGTGGATCTTCCGCGGCATGCCGAGCTGGACGTTCAACCGGGGCGGGGTGTGCGTGGGAGGGTGCTTCCTCACCGGAGACGAGCCGCCCACCCCGGCGGTGCTGCGTCACGAGGCCGTGCACCGCGAGCAGTGGCTCCGCTACGGCCTCCTGATGCCGGTGCTGTACCTGTTCGCGGGCCGCGATCCGCTGCGGAACCGCTTCGAGATCGAGGCGGGCCTGGAGGACGGCAACTACGTGCGCCGTCGGGGCTGATCAGCGCTCGTCGCTGTTCAGTGCTCGTCGCTGATCGTCGCTCGTCGCTGTTCAGCGCTCGTCGCTGTTCAGTGCTCGTCGCTGATCGGCGCTCGTCACCGATAGTGCTCGTCGCTGATCAGCGCGGGGCGGGCAGCAGCCCGAAGCGAGCGGGCGCGTGGATGAGGCCGGGCGCGATGCCGAGGGCGTCGGTCAGGTGCTCCACGATGTCGGCGGTGCCGAGATAGCCCCCGAGGAGCGTCACGTGCGTCTCGACCTCGTCGTCGCACAGCATCTCGTCGGCCCAGGCGCAGGTCGCGCGTGCCAGTGCCTGGCCGGGAGCGCAGGCACGGCCGCTTCCCGGAGCGCCGGAGCGCTGCGCGCGGGCGAGCCAGGTGACCGTCATGCGCCCTGGGGCATCGATCACGCCGATGTCGGAGACCGTGGGCACTTCGATGAAGATCCGACCGGAGGCGCACAGCGGCAGCGTGGCCAGGAAGGCCTGCAGCTCGGCCAGCGAGTGCTCGTCGGCGGTCACCAGGTGGTGGGCGCGGCGACGCGCGGCACGACGAGCGGCACGCGCTCCACGGGTCTCGACAGAGGTGGTCATGATGCCTTCATGCTACACCAAGTGAAGGCTTGCCTAACCTTTGCTGGAAGTCACTCGGCGGGGATCGACTCGACGAGGGCCGCACGCAGCGCGTCGAGCTCGGCATCGGCCATCCCGTTGGCCCGCAGGTAGCCGGCCGCCGACCCCCAGCGCTCGTCGATCTGCGCGAGCAGTCGTCGCATGACATCAGCGGGCGACTGCGTCGCGAGCGCCACCGCGTGCACCGCCTCGGGGTGCTGCGACCGCAGATACGCGACGATGCGGCGGGAGCGCTCGACGGGCAGCTGCGACTCCGTCAGCGCATAGTCCGCGATCACGGCCTCCCGGTCGGCGCCGACGGCCGCAAGGGCGAGCGCGACGGTCACTCCGGTCCGGTCCTTGCCGACCGTGCAGTGCACGAGCGTCGGCTCCCCCGCCGCGATGATCCGGACGGCCTCGACCAGCCGCTCGCCGCTCTCCTCCAGCAGATGCAGGTAGAGATCGTCGAGGCTGGTGTCCGCTTCGAAGAACGAGCGCACGGAACCGAGGAACAGCGGTAGATGCGTGGTGTCCGGGCCCTCGATCTCGGTCGGCTCCGCGGCGACCTCCTCCCCGTCGCGAAGATCGACGATGCGCTGCACGCGGGAACGCAGCAGTGCCGCGCCGTTCGTCGTGACGTTCGACAGCTGCCCGGATCTGAGGAGCACGCCGGAGCGGATGCGCCCGCCCTCGGCGGGCATGCCGCCGACGTCGCGGACGTTGTTGACGCCCTCCACGTCGAGGATCGTCATGCGCCCGCCTGAGGCGAGCGTGGCGGGACCGGGTAGCGTCCGGCGATCACGACGCGGTTGAATGCGTTGATCGACACGCACGCCCAGCTCAGCGCCGCGTACTCCTTCTCGGTGAAGACGCTGCCGACAAGGTCGTACACCTCGTCCGAGATGCCGTCCTCCGCGATGAAGGTGAACGCCTCCGCGAGTTCGAGCGCCGCGCGCTCACGATCGCTGAACACACCGCTCTCCCGCCACACCGGGATCTGGGTGATGGTGTCGGCGTCGAGTCCCGCGGCGGCGGCCCTGTCGACGTGCACGCGCGTGCAGTAGCTGCAGCCGTTCAGCTGCGAGCAGTGGATCATCACGATCTCTTTCAGGCGGTCGTCGATGCCGTTCGCCGCGCAGATCGTCCCCACCGTCTTCGAGAAGGCGTCGAGCGCCTGATACGCCGCCGGCTCGGTCTTGGAGAGGTGCACGCGCTGTTCGGTCATGCCTCCATGATATTCCGTGGCGGGTGCGCGACGCCGATCGCACGAGCCGGCACCGAAAAGCAGATCGACAAGCACTTTCCACACAATTCGCACTTACTGCGCAGAGGAATCACACACTCGCTTGCCGAAATGCTCCCACATTTCCTCCCGCGCGTTCGTGGGGCGCAGAATAGCCCCGTGGCGACCGACACCAGCGAGTTCTCCTACCTTCCCGCACAGGCCGAGGCCCTCGGCGTTCCCCTGCCGGAGGTGCGGCGACTCCAGCTGCCACTCCCCGACGGCCGCACGCTCAGCGCGCTGCGCTTCGGCACCGACGAGCCGCGGCTCACGCTGCTGCACGGCGCGGGGCTCAACGCGCACACGTGGGACACCACGGCACTCGCTCTGCAGCAGCCCCTGCTCGCGATCGACCTCGCCGGACACGGCGACTCCAGCTGGCGCGAGGACGCGGACTACGCCCCGCGCACCCTCGCCGCCGACGTCGCGGAAGCGCTGCGGGCGTGGACCGCGCAGCCGCAGCTCGTGGTCGGCCAGTCCCTGGGCGGACTCACCGGCGCCGCCCTCGCCGCCGCGCACCCCGAACTCGTCGCCGAGCTGGTCGTCGTCGACATCACTCCCGGCATCGACGTCACCGCGGGTCCCGACGCCCTCCGCGCCTTCTACGCCGGCCCCACCGACTTCGCTACCCGCGACGAGCTCGTGGACAAGGCGATGGCCCTCGGCTTCGGCGGCACCAGGAAGGAGACCGAGCGCGGCGTCTTCCTCAACACGCGCGTGCGCGCGGACGGCCGCATCGAGTGGAAGCACCATTTCGCTCACCTCGCCGCCCAGGCACTCGCTGCGCACGACCCCGGCACGGCAGCCGCACCCTCCGTGCTGCACGAGACAGGCTGGGACGACCTCGCCGCCGTGCGCGCACCCCTTACGCTCGTGCGCGCCGCCCGCGGATTCGTGAGCGCCGCCGATGCCGAGGAGCTGGGTCGACGGCTCCCCTCCGCCCGCGTGGTCGTGCTCGACGCGACGCACAACGTGCAGGAGACCGCGCCCACCGAGCTGGCCGCCCTCCTGACCGCGGCCCTCTCCCCCAGCGGAATATGACGTTCCGTTCCGCCACCGGCCCTCGCTCCCTCACCCGACCCTAGGCTCGTCCCACCGGCACACAGCACCTGCCGCACCGAGAGGAAACACCCATGTTCCGACGTCATCGACGCCTCGCGCTGATCTCCGCGCTCGCGGCCACCGCCGTGATCCTCAGCGCGTGCTCCGGCTCCGCCGAGCCCGCCCCGTCCGAGGGCACGGGCGAGCCCGACCCCGCAGCCACGCTGCACGTCGGCCTCGTGCTCGAGCCGACCAACCTCGACATCCGCCACACGAGTGGTGCGGCGCTGGAGCAGATCCTCATCGACAACATCTACGAGGGTCTCGTCACGCGCACGCAGGAGAACGAGATCGAGGGGCGGCTCGCCTCCGACTACGAGGTCTCCGACGACGGCCTGACCTACACCTTCACCCTCACCGACGGCGTCGTGTTCCATGACGGCACCCCGCTGACCTCGGCCGATGTCGTCTCGTCCTACGAGGCCGTGCGCACCGACCCCACGATCCAGGGCAACGCCGAGTTCGCCTCCGTGGCCTCGATCACGGCGCCCGATCCCGCGACGGTGCAGATCGTGCTGTCCGAGCCCAACCAGAACTTCCTGTTCGCGCTGACCGGGCCGGCCGGACTCGTGTTCAAGACGGGTGACACCACCGATCTGAAGACCGCGGAGAACGGGACCGGCCCGTTCACCCTCGCCCGGTGGAACAAGGGCAGCTCCATCACGTTCGCCCGCAACGAGGCCTACTGGGGCGACCCCGCCGGCGTCGCCGAAGTCGAGTTCCAGTACATCCCCGACTTCACCGCCGGCGTGAACGCCGCCCTCGCCGGGGACGTGGACGTGCTCACCGCCGTCGACCCGAACCTCGCCCCGCAGCTGGAGGACTCGGGCGACTTCACGCTCACCACCGGCCGCACGACCGACAAGGCGACGCTCGCCTTCAACAACAAGAAGGCGCCGCTCGACGACGTCCGCGTGCGCGAGGCCCTGCGCCTGGCCATCGACCACGAGGCACTGATCGAGGCCGTGGGCGCCGGCACCCCCCTGTACGGTCCCATCCCCGAGCTCGACCCCGGGTACGAGGACCTCTCGGACGTGATCTCCTACGACCCGGAGCGCGCGAAGGAACTGCTCGCCGAAGCCGGCCAGGAGGACCTGGACCTCACGCTCACGATCCCGTCGTTCTATGGCACGACCGTCCCCAAGGTGCTCATCTCGGACTTCGACAAGGTGGGCGTGAACCTCGAGGTCGACTCGGTCGAGTTCCCCACCTGGCTGGAGGACGTGTACACGAACCACGACTACGACCTGAGCTTCGTGCTGCACGTCGAGCCGCGCGATTTCGGCAACTTCGCCAACCCGGACTACTACTTCGGCTACGACAACGCCGAGGTGCAGGACCTCTACGCCCAGGCTCTCGCCGAGGTCGACGCCGACAAGTCCGCCGAGCTGCTGGCGGAGGCCGCCCGGATCGTGTCGGAGGACCACGCAGCGGACTGGCTGTACAACGGCGAGACCATCACGGCCGTGAGCCCGATCGTCTCCGGCTTCCCGCAGGACTCGATCAACTCCCGCATCAACCTCGCCGGAGTCACCGTCTCCGGTGGGAACTGATCCGGCGGCCCGCACCCCGTGCTGCGCTACGCGCTCGTCCGAGGGGCCCTGCTCATCGCAGGGCTCCTCGTGTCGAGTGCGCTCATCTTCCTGACCCTCCGCGTCTTCCCCGGTGATGTCGCCCAGCTCATCGCGGGCACGCAGGCGTCGCCGTCCGAGGTCGAGGCGCTGCGCGAGTCGCTGGGGCTGAACCGGCCGCTGCTCGTGCAGTACACGGACTGGATCGGCGGCATCCTGCGCGGCGACCTCGGCACGTCGCTGCTCTCCGGCGCATCGGTCGGCGAGGAGCTGCTGCTCAAGGCGCAGGTCACCGTGCCGCTCGGCCTCCTGTCACTGCTGATCGCCGTGCTCATCGCGGTGCCGTTCGGCATCGGCGCGGCCCTCCTGCGCGGGCGCCGCGGCGGCACGGCCTTGAGCGTCGGAGCCCAGGCCCTCGCCGCCGTGCCGGTCGTGTGGGCGGGCATGATGCTGATCGTGGTGTTCTCGGTGTGGCTGGGGTGGCTGCCGCCGCAGGGCTTCCCCCGCACGGGGTGGTCCACACCGGGGCGGGCGATCGAGTCGCTGCTGCTCCCCGCCCTGACGATCGGCATCGTCGAAGGTGCCATGCTCATGCGGTTCGTCCGCAGCGCGACCCTGCAGGCGGCAGGGCAGGACTTCGTCCGCACGGCCGCCGCGAAGGGCCTCACCCGCACGCGCGCGCTGATCCAGCACGGGATTCCCGCCGTCGGGCTGTCGATCGTGACCGTGCTCGGGCTGCAGGTCGCTGGCATCATCGTGGGCTCGGTCGTGATCGAGCAGCTGTTCACACTGCCGGGGATCGGACGGATGCTCGTGGCCGACGTCGGCACGCGCGACCTCATCAAGGTGCAGAGCGAGCTGCTCGTCCTCACCGGGTTCGTGCTGGTGGTCGGCTTCCTCGTCGATCTGCTGCATCGCGCGATCGACCCGAGACAGCGGGAGGCCGCATGACCCCGCGCTGGCTCGCACGGCTCTGGCGCACCGCGACCGGGAGGTTCGGGCTGATCGCGATCGCCGTGGTCGCCCTCGCCGCCCTCGTGTCGCTGTTCTGGACGCCGTTCGACCCGCGGGCCTCCGAGATCGGCGACCGCTGGCTGCCGCCGAGCTGGCCGCACCTGCTGGGCACCGACGACACCGGCCGCGACATCCTCAGCCTGCTGATGGCCGGCGCCCGCACCACCGTGTTCGTCAGTGTCGGCGCCGGCATCGTCGCCACGCTCGTCGGCATCGCGCTCGCGGCGCTGGGAGCCCTGACCCACCGGCTGGTGCGCGAGACCGTGGCGGTGCTGGTGGACATCCTGATCGCCTTCCCCGTGCTGCTCATCGCGATGATGATCTCGTCCGTGTGGGGCGGCTCGCTGTGGGTCGTGATCTGGGCGGTCGGCATCGGCTTCGGCGTGAACATCGCCCGCGTGACCCGTCCCGAGCTGCGCCGCGTGCAGCAGAGCGACTTCGTGCTGGCCGCGCGTGCCTCCGGCCTCACCCCGACGCAGAGCCTCGTCCGTCACCTGCTCCCCAACGTGGCCCCGGTCTTCATCGTGCAGCTGTCCTGGTCGATGGCCGTGGCCGTGCTCGCGGAGGCGGGGCTGTCGTACCTGGGCTTCGGCGCCTCGGTGGTCGAGCCGAGCTGGGGTCTGCTGCTGGCCGACCTGCAGCGGTACATCGGGGTGCACCCGCTCACCGTGATCTGGCCGGGGCTCGCGATCACGCTGACGGTGCTGGCCCTCAACCTCCTCGGCGACGGCCTGCGCGAGGCCACCGACCCGACCCTGCGGCACCGCGCCGCCGAGATCCACACCCCGGGGGTGGTCGCATGAGCCTCGTGGTGCAGGACCTCGTGATCGAGCTGGACGGTCGGCGTCTGGTCGACGGCGTGTCGTTCGAGGTGTCGGACGGCGCCAGGGTCGGCCTGATCGGCGAGTCCGGCTCGGGCAAGTCGCTCACCGCGCTCGCGATCCTCGGCCTGCTGCCGGACGGTGCGACAGCCCGCGGGAGCATCCGCTGGGACGGCGCCGAGCTGATCGGGATGCCCGACCGCGAGCTCGCGCGGCTCCGCGGCGACGACATCGGGATCGTGTTCCAGGAGCCGCGCACGGCCCTGAACCCCATCCGCACGGTGGGACGGCAGATCGCGGAGTCCATCCGCATCCACGAGGGCATCGGGCGCCGAGAGGCCAGGGAGCGCGCGATCGCCGAGGCCGCCAGGGTGCGGCTGCCCGATCCCGCATCGATCGTGGATCGCTACCCGCATCAGCTGTCCGGCGGGCAGCGCCAGCGCGTCGCCATCGCGATGGCCCTCGCGTGCCGCCCGCGGCTGCTGATCGCCGACGAGCCCACCACGGCGCTCGACGTCACCATCCAGGCGGAGATCCTCGCGCTGCTGCTGCGACTCGTGGCCGACGAGGGCATGTCGCTCGTGTTCATCACCCACGACCTGGCCGTGCTCTCGCAGGTGGCGACGGAGGGGGTCGTGCTGGAGCACGGACGCGTGGTCGAGCAGGCCCCGGTCGCCCGCCTGCTGAGCGCGCCCGTCTCCCCGGTCACCCAGGGACTGCTGCGCGATGCGACCGCCACCCTCTGGCGGCCCGACGAGGGCGGTGCCGCGTGAGCCTCATCGAAGCACGAGGTCTGCGCCGCGACTTCGTCGTGCCGAAGCGCACGGCCTTCGAGCGCACCCGCCGGCAGACAGCGCTCGAGCCCACTGACCTGGACGTGCAGGAGGGCTCGGCGGTGGGCATCATCGGCGAATCCGGCTCCGGCAAGTCCACCCTCGTGCGGCTGCTGCTGGGGCTCGACCACCCCACCGCCGGCACCGTCGCCGTCGACGGCCGACCGGTGGACGCGACCGCCTCTGCCCGGTCCCTGCACTGGCTGCGACGGCAGACCGGGCTCGTCTTCCAGGACCCGTATGCGTCTCTCGACCCGCGGATGACGGCGGGACAGATCGTCCGCGAGCCGCTGTGGGCGCTCGGCATCGAGGGCGACCACCGCACACGGGTCAGGGAGGTGCTCGCGCAGGTGGGGCTCGAACCGGAGATGGGCGACCGTTACCCGCACGAGTTCTCGGGAGGCCAGCGCCAGCGGATCGCCCTCGCCAGGGCCATCGTGCACGGCCCGCGCATCCTGGTCGGCGACGAGCCGCTGTCCGCACTCGACGTCACGGTGCGCGCGCAGATCCTGGATCTGCTGCGGGAGCTGCGAGCGACCTCCTCCCTCACGCTGCTGCTGGTGTCGCACGACATCGGCGTGGTGCAGAACCTCTGCGATACCGTCGTCGTGATGAAGGACGGCCGCATCGTGGAGCGGGGAGCGACGGCTGACGTCCTGCTGCATCCGACGCAGGACTACACCAGGAAGCTGCTCGCCGCGATTCCCGTGATCCCGGCACCGGAGCGCTGAGCCGGGCCCTGCCCGCAGAATTCACGCGGTCTCGCTGCCTGCGCGCCCCGTACATCCGCGGCGGCGCGCCGAGCCGCTGGCCCTGGTCGCCGACCCGCGGACGGCAGCGGTCAGCGCGCCCGACGGCGCCCGCGTGCGGGCCGCAGCCGCCGCCGCAGGTAGACCGTGCCGAGCTCGCGCCCGAACTTGTGCCCGACGCGGCCCATGCGCCCGGCCTCCACGAAGCCGAGCTTCTCGTGCAGCCGGATGGACGCCTCCGCCCCGCTGTCGCTGATCACGGCCACCATCTCCCGGAGTCCGCGCTGCTCGCACGCGTCGATCAGTGCCTGCAGCAGCGCGGAGCCGAGGCCCTTGCCGCCCGCCCCCGGGCCGAGATAGATCGAATCCTCGACCGTGTAACGGTAGGCGTTCTTGCCCGCCCACGGCTGGGCCACCGCGTAGCCCAGCACGGCACCGGAGGGCGATACCGCCACCAGGAAGGGCAGCCCCAGTCGCTCCAGCAGTGCGTGTTTGTCGCGCCAGTACGGGATGCTGCTGCGGCGTTCGTCGAGGGTCACCGCGGAGTTGCTCACGAAGTGGTTGTAGATCTCGCGCACGTGCGGCAGGTCAGCCGGGCGCGCCGCACGGATGGTGTACGCGAAGACCTCCGGCCGCGGCACGGGGCGCAGATGGCGCGGGAGCACTCGGCGGCGGTCCCCCGGCTCGAACTGCATGCGCTCAGCTTAGGGAGGCCGCCGCCTCGCCCTCCACCCGCCAGTCCACGGCGGACGCTCCGGCATCGGCCAGCAGGGCGTTCGCGCGCGAGAACGGTCGGGAGCCGAAGAACCCGCGGCGGGCGGACAACGGGGAGGGGTGCGCGGAGGCGATCACCGGCGTCCCGCCCAGCAGTGGCTGCAGGTTCGCGGCGTCCCGACCCCACAGCACCGCGACGAGCGGCTGGTCCCGCGCGACCAGTGCCCTGATCGCCAGCTCGGTCACCGCCTCCCACCCCCATCCGCGGTGCGAGGCCGCCACGCCGGGCCTCACCGTGAGCACCCGGTTGAGCAGGAGCACGCCCTGATCGCTCCACGCGGTCAGGTCGCCGTGCGGGGCCGGCGGGATGCCGAGATCGCTCTCCCGCTCGGCATAGATGTTCGTCAGGCTCCGGGGCAGCGGCCGGACGTCGCGGTCGACCGCGAAGGAGAGTCCGATCGGATGCCCCGGTGTGGGGTACGGATCCTGTCCCGTGATCAGGACCCGCACATCCGCGAGGGGCCGCTGGAACGCACGGAGCACGTGGTCCCCCGCCGGAAGGTAGCCGCGACCGGCCGCCTGCTCGGCGCGCAGCCGCTCGCCGAGCGCGGTGATCGTCTCCTGCGCAGGAGCGAGAGCCTCGGCCCACCCCGGGTCGACGGCGCCGTCCTCCGCGAGCTGGGCGAGGGTGCGCCCGGGCATCACTCGGCCGACCGCACCCGGAGCGGTCCGCGCGCGAGCAGGTGCTGCGCGGACTGCGCCACGGGGCGCATCGTGATGAGGTCGAGGTTCACGTGCCCGGGCGCGGTGAGGGCGTAGGCGATCACGTCGGCGACGTCCTCGGCGCGCAGCGGCGCCTCGACTCCCGCGTACACGGCCTCGGCCGCGACGGCATCGCCGCCGAGCCTGTTCAGGGTGAACTCCTCCGTGTGCACCATGCCGGGGGCCACCTCGACGACGCGGATCGGCTCCCCATTCAGCTCCTGCCGGAGCACGCGGACCAGCATGCCCTCCGCGGCCTTGGCGGCGTTGTATCCCGCGCCGCCCGGGTACGCCGTCTGCGCGGCGGTGGACGTGACGAAGACGGTGTCGGCGTGGCCGTCCGCCTCCGCGGCGCGACGCAGGAGCGGCAGGAGTCCGGCGACCAGGCGCTGCGAGGCGAGCACATTGGCGTCGAACATCCACTGCCAGTCGTCGATCGAGGCCTCCTCCACGCGATCGGTGCCCCGCGCTCCGCCCGCGACCTGCACCAGCGCGTGCACGGGGCCCGTGCGGTCGAGCTCGGCGACCAGCGCCGCCACGGCCTCGTCGTCCGTCAGGTCGCAGGCGATCACAGAGGCTCCCGTGTCGGCGGCGAGCGCGGCCAGACGGTCCTGGCGGCGCGCCACGCCGACCACGTCCCACCCCCGCTCACGCAGTGCCCGCACCGTCGCCGCGCCGATCCCCGAACTCGCCCCTGTCACCACTGCACGTCTGTTGACCATGCCCTCCACCGTACGATGTCCGCCGCGGTTTGCGCTGTCCCCGGTCGCTCGCGGGGTGCCGTGCCGCTCCGGCACCGGCTCAGAACAGCGTGGCGGTGCGGGTGTGCACGAAGCCGTCGGTCGGGCTGCCTGTCGAGGTGACCGTCACCGAGACACCCGAGTGCAGCGGCGTGGGTCCCAGGATGCCGAAGCTCACGCGGGTCACGCCCTGGCCGGCCAGGCTCCCGGCGTAGAGCAGGGTGTACGTGACCGTGCCGTCGCCGTTGTCGCTCACGCCGCCGGCCGTCCAGGTGGGATCGGTGTCCGGCAGCGCGGGCACGGACGGACTCGACCCTCCCGCGTTCGCGATCACGACCGGCGCGAGCGGCCCCGCGTCCGCCAGGGCGAAGGTGACCGTGACGGTTCCGCTGGTGATGTCCGCGACCGGAAGGGATGCCGCCTGGGTGTCGTCGTTGCGCAGCTGGATCGAGGCGCCGTAGTACTGCGGGTCCACCCAGGTGCCGCCCTGCATGGTCTCGATGACGAAGCGCCCTTCGCCGGTGGCCGAGGCTGCGGCGGCCGGGGCGGCGACCACCGCGGCGACCGCGGGCACCGACCAGACGGCGCCCGCGAGCACCGCGCGGCGGGGCACGCCCTCCGTCCCCTGTGACGTGCCGGTCGTCCGGCGGGAATCCTGGAGTGCCATCGGGAGCCTTCCTGTCCGTGGGGGATCAGAGCGCCTTCGCCGAACACGGTACCGATATACCGGTCGCGGGAACAGGGGTACGGTCGAGCCGGACGCCGCCGTCCCGAGTGTTACGTCACATTTCCCGCCCGTTGTTGACAGATGCGGATCTTCCGTACTCTCGCTGAAAGGGCACCAGCCATCCGACTTCCGACCGTTCCAGGGGGAACACATGTCCGCACCCGAGACCTGGCGTTTCGAGACCAAGCAGATCCACTCGGGCGCCGCTCCCGACCCCGTCACCAAGGCGCGCGCGACGCCGATCTACCAGACCACGTCTTACGTGTTCGACAGCGCCGACCACGCCGCCAACCTCTTCGCCCTGGCCGAGTTCGGCAACATCTACACCCGCATCCAGAACCCCACGCAGGACGTGCTGGAGCAGCGGCTCGCCGCCCTCGAAGGGGGCACCGGCGCCCTCGTCCTCGCCAGCGGCCAGGCGGCGTCCACCTTCGCGATCCTCAACATCGCGCAGGCGGGCGACCACTTCGTCGCCTCCAGCTCGATCTACGGCGGCACCTACAACCTGTTCAAGTACACGCTCGCGAAGCTCGGCATCGAGGTCACGTTCGTGGAGAACCAGGACGACCCCGAGGAGTGGCGCCGCGCGGTCCGCCCGAACACGAAGCTCTTCTTCGCCGAGACCATCGGCAACCCGCAGATCAACGTGCTCGACATCCGCACCGTGGCCGACATCGCCCACGAGAACGGCGTGCCGCTGATCGTCGACAACACGATCGCGACCCCGTACCTGATCCGTCCGTTCGAGCACGGCGCCGACATCGTGGTGCACTCGATCACCAAGTTCCTCGGCGGGCACGGCACCACGATCGGCGGCGTCATCATCGACGGCGGCTCCTTCGCGTGGTCCGAGAACGTCGAGAAGTTCCCCGGCCTCACCGAGCCCGACCCCTCCTACCACGGAGCGAGCTACACGGCAGCCGTGGGCGACCCGCTCGCCTACATCATCAAGGCGCGCGTGCAGCTGCTGCGCGACCTCGGGTCCGCCATCTCCCCGCAGAGCGCGTGGAACCTCATCCAGGGTGTGGAAACGCTGTCGCTGCGGATCGAGCGCCACGTGCAGAACGCCCAGGAGATCGCCGAGTGGCTGGACGGCCGCGACGACGTCGCCTCGGTCAACTACTCGGGGCTGCCCTCCTCGCCGTGGTACGCCGCCGCGAACCGGTACGCCCCGAAGGGCGTCGGCGCCGTGCTGTCGTTCGAGCTCAAGGGCGGGGTCGAGGCCGGACGGGAGTTCGTCAACAGCCTGTCCCTCTTCAGCCACCTGGCGAACATCGGCGACGTCCGCTCGCTCGTCATTCACCCCGCGTCGACCACGCACGCCCAGCTCACGCCCGAGCAGCAGCTCACCGCGGGGGTCACCCCCGGGCTGGTGCGCCTGTCGGTCGGGATCGAGAACATCGAGGATCTCAAGGCCGACCTCGACACCGCGCTCGCGGCCGCGCGCG
>NZ_JALXPE010000066.1 GCF_025143365.1 Microbacterium sp. p3-SID336
CCCCCCCGGCGGCCCGGGCTTCGTCGTGTGTGCCGTGGTCAGAAGATCATGCCGACGACCTCGCCGAGGAGGTCGAGCCCGCGCAGCTGCGCGAGCAGCACGACGACGGCGTACGCGATGATGGTGGCGAGCGGCACCCAGGGCATCAGCCGTTCGGCGCGCGCCTGGGTGGCTTCGTTGCTCGTGAACGTGCCGTTGCGGGTGAGATGGAGCATGGTCGCGAAGAACGTCGGGATCGTCACCGACCACGTGAGCATGCACCACGGGCAGAGGACGCCGAGGTTGGGGGCGTACAGGCTCTGCCAGATGAGCCAGCAGGCGAACGCGAATGCGAACGTCACGCCCGCGCCGAACGTGAGCCAGAACCAGCGCGGGAAGCGGGCGCCGGCCAGCAGTGCGACACCCACGAACAGCGGTGCGCCCCACAGAGTCAGGCCGATGATGGGGTTCGGGAAGCCGAGCAGCTCGCCCTGCCACGAGCCGAGGTTCTTGCCGCACTGGATCATCACGCTGACGTTGCAGCTGAGGGCCGCGTCCGGGTTCTCCAGCTGGATGAGCTTGTCGAGGGTGAGCTGGAAGGCGGCGAACCAGCCGATGACGCTGGCGATGATCAGCCAGACGGCGTAGACGACGGGGCGGGTGCGCTGCTCGCTCATACTCAGGAGTATCCCAGCTTCGGCTATGGATGGGTCGAGAAAGGTTCGGGGAAAACGCGCTGGCGAGGAGGATGCCGCGAACCGAGCCATGTGGTGCGATAATGACCTGTGATGCGATGAACGGCCCCCGCCGCGACACGCATCGACGCAGACTTCGGGGCCCATGCCCCACGCGACCAGAGCCCAGAGCCGGTCGCACGCCGATTGAGTTCGCGGAACCCGCGGGTACCGCATGAGATTTCACGGAGCACCCCGGTGCCCGTGCAGGGAGTACGCCAGAGATGGCCGATGAGAACAATGACAACAACACCCCCGCTCTCGACCTGCCGGCTGACGCCGCGGAGCAGCTGACCGCGCAGGCGCCCGCCGCTGCGGAGCCCGCAGCCGCGGAGCCCGAGGACGCTGCTCCCGCGGAGGACGCTGCTCCCGCGGAGGACGCCGCTGCCGCGGGGGAGGCTGCTCCCGCCGAGGACGCTATTCCCGCCGAGGCCGCGGAGCCCGAGGACGCTGCTCCCGCCGAGGACGCTGCTCCCGCCGAGGATGCTGTTTCCGCGAAGGATGGTGCTCCCGCCGAGGACGCTGCTCCCGCCGAGGACGCCGCTGCTGCGGAAGACGCCGCTGCTCCCGCCGAGGACGCCGCTGCCGCCGAGGACGCCGCTGCTCCTGCCGAGGATGCTCCTGCCGCCGAGGACGCCGCTGCTGCGGAAGAGGCCGCTGCTCCTGCCGAGGATGCTCCTGCCGAGGACGCTTCCCCGGCCGGGGAGACCGTCTCCGCGGTCGACGCGCCGGCAGAGCCGGAGGCCCCGGCGGCCGTGACCGCCGTGTCGCTGGGTCTGCTGCCCGAGGTGTTCGTGTCGCAGGTCTCGACCCAGCTCCACTTCTACGCGCCCGAGATCGTTCCGCTGCCCGCGCGCCCCGGTCGTGACGACCGGTCTTCCGAGCGCGAGCAGGAGGAGTCCGGCTCCGGCCGTCGCGGCCGCCGCCGCCGCGGCGGATCCGACGGCGACGAGCAGCGCGACGAGCCGCGCCAGCGTCAGCGGGTCGTGGAGTACATCACCGAGCCGAAGGCCATCAAGGGCTCGACGCGTCTCGAGGCCAAGAAGCAGCGCCGCCGCGACGGTCGTGACGCCGGCCGCCGGCGCCCCGTCGTGACCGAGGCCGAGTTCCTCGCCCGTCGCGAGTCCGTCGACCGCAAGATGGTCGTCCGCTCGAAGAACGGCCGCACCCAGATCGGCGTGCTCGAAGACGGCGTGCTGGTGGAGCACTACGTCGCCCGCAACCAGGACGCGTCGCTGATCGGCAACGTGTACCTCGGCCGCGTGCAGAACGTGCTGCCGAGCATGGAGGCGGCCTTCGTCGACATCGGCCGCGGCCGCAACGCCGTGCTGTACTCCGGCGAGGTGGACTGGGACGGCGTCGAGACGGGCAACCAGCCGCGCCGCATCGAGCTCGCCCTCAAGCCGGGGGACCGGGTGCTCGTCCAGGTGACCAAGGACCCGGTGGGCCACAAGGGTGCCCGCCTCACCAGCCAGATCTCGCTGCCCGGTCGCTACCTCGTGTACGTGCCAGGCGGCTCGATGAACGGGATCAGCCGCAAGCTTCCGGACAACGAGCGCGCTCGCCTCAAGCGCATCCTCAAGGAGGTGCTGCCGGAGTCGTCCGGCGTCATCGTGCGCACGGCGGCCGAGGGCGCCACCGAGGAGCAGCTGACCAGGGACGTGCAGCGCCTCACCTCGCAGTGGGAGCACATCCAGAAGCAGGTCGAGAGCCAGCAGGCGCCTGCACTCCTGCACGCGGAGCCGGACCTCCTCGTGAAGATCGTCCGCGACGTCTTCAACGAGGACTTCACGAAGATGCTCATCCAGGGTGAGGACGCGCAGCGCACCATCCGCGCCTACCTCGAGAGCGTCGCGCCGGACCTGCTGGAGCGAGTGGAGACGTATGAGGACGAGGTCGACCCGTTCGACGCGTTCCGCATCACCGAGCAGATCGAGAAGGCACTGGACCGCAAGGTGTGGCTGCCGTCCGGTGGCTCGCTCGTGATCGACCGCACCGAGGCGATGACGGTCGTCGACGTCAACACGGGCAAGTTCGTCGGCTCCGGCGGCAACCTCGAGGAGACCGTCACCAAGAACAACCTGGAGGCGGCGGAGGAGATCGTCCGCCAGCTGCGCCTGCGCGACATCGGTGGCATCATCGTCGTCGACTTCATCGACATGGTGCTCGAGTCGAACCGCGACCTCGTGCTGCGCCGCCTGATCGAGTGCCTGAGCCGCGACCGCACGAAGCACCAGGTGGCCGAGGTCACCTCGCTCGGGCTCGTGCAGATGACGCGGAAGAAGCTCGGCCTCGGCCTTCTGGAGACCTTCAGCGAGGCGTGCGAGGTGTGCGCCGGTCGCGGCGTCATCGTGCACCATGATCCGGTCGTGAAGCACCGCGCCAACGGCAACGGGGGCGGCGGGAACAACGGCCGCCGTCAGCGCGGCGGAGGCAATGGCGGCGGAAACGGCAACGGCGGCGGAAACGGCAACGGCAACGGCCAGGCGGCTCCCGCCGCGGCGGTGACGCACAGCATCACCGAGGGCGCGAAGTCCGCACTGGCGCAGATCGCCGCGTCGACCATCGCGCCGTCGGCGGAGGCCGCCACCGGTGCAGCTCCGGTCGACACGGCCCCTGCAGCCGCCCCGGAGCGCCCGAAGAAGAGCCGCAAGAAGCGCGGCTCCGATCGCAAGGGCCCCAAGAGCCCTGCCGAGGAGCTGCTCGACTCGGTGCTCGACGCACTCCCGGAGCCGAAGGCGCCCGGTCAGGGCCGCGGACGCCGTCGGGTGACCACGGCGGCGCTCTCCGGCACCCCGGTGTCGGTGGGAACCGAATCGTCAGCGCAGCCGGTCGCGTCCGCGGACCCGGAGGCCTGAGGCGATCAGGCGCCGCACCAGCTCCTTGCCGTGCACGTGCTGGGCGCCGCCGGCGACGAGCCGGGGGATCGCATCCTCCGGCACGTCGTAATGGTCGAGGTCGAACGCGCGCGCCGGGATGCCGTGCGCCCTGGCGAAGGCGTGCAGCTCGTCGAGGTTGTCGTCGCTGACCAGGTGCGCCCACAGGCGTCCGTGCGCGGGCCAGAGCGGGTCGTCGACGAGTACGGTCACCCCGTCAGCCTACGACCGGCCGCGCAGTCCGGCTCACTTTGCGAGGTGCTCCGCCATCCGGTAAAGTAGTCCCTTGGTGCGCATGCCGCGTCGTCCTCGACGGCCGAAGCGGAGAGTCTTGCATTCGCGCCCGTCGTACCAGCGACGCATGCAAGCAACAGTCTTCCCGTGAGATTCTCGGAGCCGCGTGCTCCCCAACGAAACAGGTATGAAGTGGTTTACGCAGTAGTGCGCGCCGGTGGCCGGCAGGAGAAGGTCGAGGTCGGCACCATCGTTCAGCTCGACCGTGTTCAGGCTGCCCAGGGCGAGAAGATCGAGCTGCCCGCCGTGCTGCTCGTCGACGGCTCCACGGTGACCACCGACGCCGACGCGCTGGCGAAGGTCACGGTGACGGCCGAGGTCGTCGGCAACCTCCGCGGCCCGAAGATCGTCATCCAGAAGTACAAGAACAAGACCGGCTACAAGAAGCGCCAGGGCCACCGTCAGGAGCTCACGCGCGTCAAGATCACCGGCATCAAGTAAGACCGAGGAGACACAGGACATGGCACACAAAAAGGGCGCAAGCTCCACCCGCAACGGTCGTGACTCCAACGCTCAGCGACTCGGCGTGAAGCGCTTCGGCGGCCAGCAGGTCCTCGCCGGCGAGATCATCGTCCGCCAGCGCGGCACGCACTTCCACCCCGGCGTGAACGTCGGCCGTGGTGGCGACGACACGCTGTTCGCTCTGGCCGCCGGTGCGGTCGAGTTCGGCGCGAAGGGCGGCCGCAAGGTCGTCAACATCGTCGCTGCTGCTGAGTGATCACAGCACCACGCTAGACATCCGGTTCGGGGCGGGCTTCGGCTCGCCCCGTCCGTGTATCTGCCCTCAGGCATCCCCCAACCGAAGGACTCGCACATGGTCACGTTCGTCGACACCGTCACGCTGCACCTCCGTGCAGGCAAGGGCGGCAACGGCTGCGTCTCCGTGCACCGCGAGAAGTTCAAGCCGCTCGGGGGGCCCGACGGCGGCAACGGGGGAGACGGCGGCGACATCGTGCTCGTGGCCGACCCGCAGACGGGCACGCTGCTGTCCTACCACCACTCGCCGCACCGCTCCTCCGGCAATGGCGGCCCCGGCATGGGTGACCACCGCTCGGGCTTCGACGGGCAGTCCCTCGAGCTCCCCGTCCCGGTCGGGACCGTCGTGAAGACGCCGAGCGGCGAGGTCCTGATCGACATGATCGAGCCGGGGGAGCGCTTCGTCGTCGCCGCGGGCGGCCAGGGCGGGCTGGGCAATGCGGCTCTCGCGACGCCCAAGCGCAAGGCCCCCGGCTTCGCCCTGCTCGGCACGCCCGGGTACGAGGGCGACATCGTCCTCGAGCTGAAGACCGTGGCCGACATCGCCCTGGTCGGCTACCCGTCCGCGGGCAAGTCGAGCCTGATCGGCGCGATCTCCGCCGCACGCCCCAAGATCGCCGATTACCCGTTCACGACGCTGCACCCCAACCTCGGGGTGGTGCAGGTGGAGGACTTCCGCTTCACCGTGGCCGACGTGCCCGGGCTGATCGAGGGTGCGAGCGAGGGCAAGGGCCTGGGTCTGGAGTTCCTGCGCCACGTGGAGCGCTGCTCGGCGCTGCTGCATGTGCTCGACTGCGCCACGCTCGAACCGGGCCGCGACCCGATCTCCGACCTCGACGTGATCCTCGCCGAGCTTGCCGCCTATGAGGTGCCGGAGGGGCAGACGCCGCTCCTGGAGCGCCCGCAGCTCGTCGCGCTGAACAAGGTCGACGTCCCGGAGGCGCGCGACCTCGCCGAGCTCGTCCGCCCCGACCTGGAGGCGCGCGGGTTCCGCGTGTTCGAGATCTCGACCGTGTCGCACGAGGGCCTGCGTCCGCTGACGTTCGCGCTCGGCGAGCTCGTCGAGAAGCACCGTGCCGAGAACGCCGCGGCCGAGAAGCCGCGCGAGCGCGTCGTCATCCGCCCCAAGGGGTCGACCAAGGACTTCTCGATCCGCGTCGAGGGCGGCACGTACGGCAACGTCTACCGGATCCTGGGCGAGAAGCCCGTGCGCTGGGTGCAGCAGACCGATTTCCAGAACGAGGAGGCGGTGGGCTACCTCGCCGACCGCCTGGAGAAGCTGGGCGTCGAGGACGAGCTGTTCCGACTCGGCGCCGTGCAGGGGTCGACGGTGGTGATCGGCGAGGGCGACAGCATCGTCTTCGACTGGGAGCCCACCATGAGCTCCGCCGCCGAGCTGATGACCGCGCCGCGCGGCACCGACCCGCGTCTGGCGCCGAACGCCCGTCGCACGACCTCGGAGCGCCGCGAGCAGTACTACGAGCGGATGGACGCCAAGGCGCAGGCGCGCGCGGAGCTGGAGGCCGAGCGGCTCGCCACCCGCCGCGAGGGCGACGAGTGACCGCACGCACGCGCGCCGATCTCGCGACGGCCGCGCGCATCGTCGTCAAGGTCGGCTCCTCGTCGATCAGCGGCGAGTCCTTTTGGCGCATCCCCGTGATCGTCGAGGCGCTGGCGGCGGCGCACGCCCGCGGCGCCGAGGTGGTGCTGGTGTCCTCGGGCGCGATCGCCTCCGGCATCCCGTTCCTCCGGCTCGATGCGCGTCCGACCGATCTCGCCACGCAGCAGGCCGCGGCGGCCGTCGGCCAGAACATCCTCGTGTACCGCTACCAGGAGGCGCTGCGCCCGTTCGACATCGTCGCCGGTCAGGTCCTGCTGACGACGGGCGACCTGGAGAACCCGACCTCGCGCTCCAATGCCCGCCGTGCCATGGAGCGGCTGCTGGGCCTTCGCACCCTGCCGATCGTGAACGAGAACGACACGGTCGCCACCCAGGAGATCCGCTTCGGCGACAACGACCGCCTCGGCGCCCTCGTCGCACAGCTGATCGAGGCGGATGCGCTGGTGCTCCTGAGCGACATCGAGTCCCTCTACACGAAGCCGCCGTCGGACCCGGGCGCCGAGCCCATCGATGTCGTGGCGCCCGACGCGGACCTCTCGGGGCTCGAGTTCGGGGCGACCGTCGTGAACAGCGTCGGCACGGGAGGTGCGGCGACGAAGGTCTCGGCTGCGCGACTCGCTGCGGCGTCGGGGATCGGGGTGCTGGTGACCAGTGCCGATCTCGTGGATCAGGCCCTCGCCGGGGCCGACATCGGGACCTGGTTCGAGCCCGCCACCTCCTAGACTGGGCGGATGACCGACCAGACCCCCCAGGCGCGCCTGGAGCGCGCGAAGGAGGCCTCTCGCGCCACCGCCGCCCTCACCAGCGACGACAAGGCCCGCGCCCTGGAAGCGATCGCCGCCGCACTGGAGAAGGATGCTCCGCGCATCATCGAGGCGAACGCCCGGGACATCGCTCGCGGCAGGGAGGACGGGATCGGCGATGCGCTGATCGACCGCCTGCGGCTCGACGAGAAGCGCGTGGCAGCTCTCGCCGCCGCGGTGCGTCAGGTCGCTGCGCTGCCCGATCCGGTGGGGCGCGTCGTCGGCGGTCACCGCATGCCGAACGGCGTATCGCTGGAGCAGGTGCGCGTGCCGTTCGGCGTGGTCGGCGCGATCTACGAGGCGCGCCCGAACGTCACGGTGGACATCGCCGCCCTCGCACTGCGGTCCGGCAATGCCGTCGTGTTGCGCGGGGGGAGCGCCGCCCGCGACTCCAACACCGTGCTCGTCGACGTCATGCGTGCTGCACTGTCCGCCGTCGGAATCACCCCGGAAGCAGTGCAGACCGTCGACGATTTCGGCCGTGAGGGCGCGAAGGCCCTCATGCACGGGCGGGGGTTCATCGATGTGCTGGTCCCGCGCGGGAGTGCCGGGCTGATCGAGACCGTGGTCACCGAGTCGACCGTTCCGGTGATCGAGACGGGCGCGGGCAACGTGCACATCCTGCTCGACGAGAGCGCGCCGGACGACTGGGCGCGCGACATCGTCGTGAACGCCAAGGTGCAGCGGCCCAGCGTGTGCAACGCGGTCGAGACCGTGCTGGTGCACCGGCAGGCCGCGCCGCGACTCATCCCGCTCGTCGCCAGCGCTCTCATGAGCGAGGGCGTGGCGATCCACGGCGACGACATCGTGGCCGGTCTCGTCGCCAACGTCATCCCGGCGACGGAGGAGGACTGGGCGACGGAGTACCTGAGCCTCGACGTCGCCATGAAAGTGGTCGACACCCTCGATGACGCGCTCGCCCACATCCGTCGCTACAGCACGGGGCACACCGAGGCGATCGTCACGACCGACGCGCGCAGCGCCGAGCGCTTCCTCGCCGAGGTGGACTCGGCCGTCGTGATGGCGAATGCGTCCACCCGGTTCACCGATGGCGCCGAGTTCGGTTTCGGCGCGGAGGTGGGCATCTCCACGCAGAAGCTGCACACGCGCGGCCCGATGGGGCTGTCCGAGCTGACGAGCACGAAGTGGCTCGCGCGTGGGGCGGGTCAGACGCGCGCCTGAGGGCTAGACTGGGGAACGCTGCATCCCCGCAACCCGAGACAGCACGCCACGAAACGGAGTACGGATGAACCTCGTCGCACAGATCGCGATGGCCGCCGCAGAGACCGAGCACCACGGCAACGTCGCGCTCGACACCCTGATCTTCGGAGTCATCGCGGCGATCGTGTTCGCCGCTCTCGGGTTCGTGACGCTGTCGTACAAGAACGTGGCGAACCGTCACTCGGCCAAGGCGGAGGCATGGGCCGCGAAGCACGGCAAGGACGGCCACGAGGCGGGGCACGGCCACTAGGCCCTCATGAGCACTGCGACCACGCGCGCACCGCGCATCGGCGTGATGGGCGGCACGTTCGACCCGATCCATCACGGCCATCTGGTCGCGGCCAGCGAGGTCGCGCACTCGTTCGACCTCGACGAGGTGGTCTTCGTCCCGACCGGACGACCCTGGCAGAAGGCCGATGTCACCCCCAGTGAGCACCGCTACCTGATGACGGTCATCGCGACGGCCTCGAACCCGCGGTTCACGGTCAGCCGGGTGGACATCGACCGGGAGGGGCTCACCTACACGATCGACACGCTGCGCGATCTGAAGGCCCAGCGGCCGGACGCGGAGCTGTTCTTCATCAGCGGCGCCGACGCCGTGGCGCAAATTCTCAGTTGGAGAGACCATGATGAACTGTGGGAACTGGCCCACTTCGTCGCGGTCTCGCGCCCCGGACACGTTCTGAGCATCGACGGCCTCCCGAGCGACGACGTCAGCCAGCTCGAGGTGCCGGCGCTGTCGATCTCGTCGACGGACTGCCGCGAACGCGTCCGCGACGATCAACCGGTCTGGTACCTCGTCCCCGACGGAGTCGTCCAGTACATCGCGAAGCATCATCTGTATCGGAGCAAGGCATGAGCACATCGGATCAGCGAGGTCCGCTGACGCGGAAGCAGCTGCGTGAGATCCGGTTGACGGGATCCACCCCGGTCATCAGCGAGGAGGAGGCCGCTGCGGCGGCCGAGGCCACCCCGCCTGCTCCTCCCGCACAGTCGCTGCCGCGCGCCGCCGAGCCCGCAGCCGTCCCGCCCGCTCCCGTGGCCGACAGCGCGGTCGATCTGGGCGTCGCCCCGCTGACCCGCCGCCAGGCGCGTGAGCAGGAGAAGATCAAGACGGCTTCGGTGCCGGTGATCGGCGGACAGGATGACCCGCAGGAGGAAACGACAGAACCCGCCGCTCCGGCGCAGCCCGATTCCGCCGAGCCCGAGTCGCCCGCTCCCGCACCCGTCGAGGCACCCGCGCAGGACGAGATCGTCTCCGGCGTCCCTGACTTCTCTCGCACGGACAGCGCGGCCGACGATGACGAGGACGTGGACGACGAGGTCGCGATCGAGCCGGTCGCGGCTGCCGGGGCTGTGGAAGCCGTCGGCGCCGTGCCGCTCACCGAGGTGGAGCGTCCGAGCGAGTCCGCCGGGGACGATGACGTCGCGACGGTCCTCGGCATCCCCGAGCCTGAGCGCACCGACGAGGACGTGCTGGCCGATCCCGAGCTCGCCGACGATGATCCCGTCGCCGAGGGGGAGCGGCCCACCGTGAGCCCCGCCTTCGGCAAGGGCGTGCTCGCCGACGAGCCGCAGAAGCCCTCGGCCTTCCGTCCGTCCTTCGACGAACTGCTCACGTCCAACGACTCCGGCGGCTCCCACCGCTCGCCGAACGCGCTGATCTTCACGCCGTCGCCCGGCGAGGGTTCGCTGTCGGGGCCCGTCGCCTCGACCGGGGAGATCCTCGTCACGGGGTCGTACGAGCTGCCCAAGGGCATCGGCTCGCAGGGCCACGCCCACGGCACGGCGGACGGCAAGGACGTCGACGCCGTCCTCATCGACGGGGAGCTGCCTCCGGCGTCCTCGCCGACCCCCATCGCTGCCAGCTCCGCTGTCAGCACCATCAAGCCCGCCGGCGAGGTGATCCGTCCGCCGGCGCCCGAGAAGGGCAACCGGCTGATGATGATCCTCGCGATCGTCGCCGGGGGTCTCGCACTCGCACTGGGTGTGGCCCTGGTCGTCGCCTTCTCCACGAATGTCTTCTGATGCAATCACCTGAAACCGCCGAAGAGATGCTCCGCATCGCCGCCGAAGCCGCTGTCGCGAAGGGCGGAGAGGATCTCGTCGCGCTCAACGTCTCCGAGCCGCTGCCGCTCGTCGACATCTTCCTTCTCGTCACGGGGAACAGCGAGCGCAACGTCGCCGCGATCGCCGATGAGATCGAGGACCGCCTGGTCGAGTCCGGCCACAAGCGCGTGCGCCGTGAGGGCCGAGCGGAGGCCCGCTGGGTCCTGCTCGACTTCGGCGACCTGATCGTGCACGTCTTCCACCAGGAGGAGCGCGTGTACTACGGGCTGGAGCGCCTCTGGAAGGACTGCCCCGTCATCCCGCTCGAGGTCGCCGAGACCTCCGCCGACCCGCGCTGACGTGTCGACGCATCTGCTGACCGGCGCCGGTTCCGGGATCGGTGCCGTGCTGGCACGGCGGCTCCTGGATCGCGGCGATGAGGTCGTCGCCCTCGCGCGGGACGCCGGCAGGGCGCGGCAGCTCGCCGAGCAGCTGCCGGGAGCCACCACCGTCGTGGGGGATCTGGCGCAGCCCGGCCGACTCTCCTGGGCGCTGTCGAAGCAGAGCCTTCCCGAGCGCATCGACTCCGTGGTGCATGCGGCCGGCGTCGTCGATCTCGGCACGGTGGGCGAACTCACCCCGGCGCTCTGGGAGCAGCAGCTCGCTGTGAACCTCGTCGCTCCGGCGGAGCTCACCCGGCTGCTGCTGCCGGTGCTGCGCGTCTCCCGAGGGCACGTGGTGTTCGTGAACTCCGGGGCGGGACTGCGGGCGAACGCCGGCTGGTCGGCGTATGCGGCGTCGAAGCACGGACTGCGGGCCCTGGCCGATGCCCTCCGGCTGGAGGAGGCGGAGCACGGCGTGCGCGTGACCTCGATCTATCCCGGGCGGACGGCCACGCCGATGCAGGAGCGCGTGCACCGCCAGGAGGGGCAGGACTACGACCCCTCGCGGTTCATCACGCCCGAGGCGGTGGCGAGCACGATCCTCACGGCGCTGGACCTGCCGCGCGACGCGCACCTCACCGATCTCACGGTGCGCCCGGCGGGCTGAGGGTCAGGCGCTCAGCCGCGTGCGGCGCTGGAGCATGCCGCGCTCGGCGCGGGTCTGCGGCGGGATGGCCGACAGCAGCGCCTGGGTGTACGGGTGCGAGGGGTGGCGGTAGACCTCTTCCGTGTCGCCCACCTCGACCATGTCGCCGAGGTACATGACCGCGACGCGGTCGGCGATGTGCCGCACGAGGGACAGGTCGTGCGCGATGAAGACGATCGACATGCCCAGGCGCTCGCGGAGCTCGCAGAGCAGGTCGATGATCTGCGCCCTGATCGAGACGTCGAGTGCCGACACCGGCTCGTCGCAGACCAGCACGTCGGGGTCGAGCGCGAGCGCTCTGGCGATGCCGATGCGCTGTCGCTGACCTCCCGAGAACTGGTGCGGGAAGCGCGAGGCCATGTCGGCGTCGAGGCCGACGAGCCGCAGCAGCTCCGCCACCCGCTCCCGACGACTCGCCGGGGTGCCGGTGCGCGTCGCCGCGAGCGGCTCCGCGATGAGCTGCTGCACCGTCATACGCGGGTTCAGCGACGTGTACGGGTCCTGGAAGACCATCTGCACTCCGCGGCGGAGGATCTTCCGGTCGCGCAGGCGCCCGCGAGTCACGTCCTGGTCGCGGTAGCGCAGGGTGCCCGCGTCGGGGGTGTCCAGGCCCACCAGCATGCGGGCGAGCGTCGACTTCCCGCTCCCGGACTCGCCGACGATGGCGAGGATCTCCCCGCTGCGCAGCGCGAGATCGACGCCGCCGACGGCCCGGACGCGGTGGGCGCGTCGCCCGCTGCCGGAGCGGAAGGTGCGCTCCAGCCCCCGCCCTTCGAGGATGGGTGCGGAGCCGTCGTCGTCCGCGGCGGCGCTCACGTCCTGGGGCATGGAGTCGAGCAGCTGCAGCGTGTATGGATGCTGGGGCGCCGTGAGCACCTCGTCCGCCGGCCCGGCCTCCACGATGCGACCGGTGCGCATCACGGCCACCTGGTCGGCCACCTCCATCACGACGCCGAGGTCGTGCGTGATGAGCAGGATGCCCATCCCGAGCCGGTCGCGCAGCGACAGCAGCAGGTCGAGGATCTGCGCCTGGACGGTCACATCGAGGGCGGTGGTCGGCTCGTCGGCGATGATCAGGTCGGGGTCGAGCGCGATCGCCATGGCGATGAGGATGCGCTGGCGCTGTCCGCCGGAGAACTGGTGCGGGTAGTCGCGGACGCGCCGTTCGGGCTGGGGGATGCCGACGAGGGTGAGCAGTTCGACCGCGCGCGCCTCGGCCGCACGCCGGCCGATGCTGCGGTGGGCCCGGAGCAGGTCGGTGATCTGGTCGCCGATGCTGAGGACGGGGTTCAGGGCGGAGAGCGCGTCCTGCATGACCAGGCTCACCCGCACGCCGCGCAGCCGCCGGTGCTGCTCGGGCGTGAGCGTGAGCAGATCGGTGCCGCCGAGGGCGAGCCGCTCTGCCTCCACCTCGCCGTTGTCGATCAGGCCCATGATGGCTCTGGCGGTCATCGACTTTCCCGAGCCGGACTCGCCGAGCAGCGCGAACACCTCGCCGCGGCGGACCGTCAGGTCGATCGCATCGACGACGCGGTTCGGGCCTCGGGCGCCGTCGAGGGTGACGCTGAGGCCGCGGACGTCCAGGACGACGGTGTCCTCGGGGGCGGGTGTGTTCTCCATGGATGACATCATGCCAGCATTCTGGCGCTGAATTGTTTCGAACAGGAAACATCTCAGCCGAAAATCATCACAACAGTTGACTTTCGTGCCGGAATCGTCGAGATTCGAGGAAATCTCCCGTTCGACGAGCGGGAGGACAGCCCGCATCGACCCGAAGGAGCGCATCCGTGCTCGAACCAGCAGACCGCTACACCGGCTATACCGCGTACGACTACCTCGAAGCAGGCAAGGACTACCGCGAATTCCGCTACGCCAAGCAGATCGGGCGCGTGCCCGCCTACGACCTCGGCCTCAGCGACGCGCAGAAGGAGCGCACCGAGCGCCTGCTGCGCGAGGAGACGGTGATCTCCCTCCACGAGCACGTCCAGGTCTTCCCCGAGGACATGGGCGAGCTCCGCGACCACATCCGCCAGGGCCGCGAACCCACCGGCTACCAGGGCCTCGCCCGTTCCGGTCTGACCGCCGTGTTCGACAACGGGATGGACGGCACCTGCTGCATCTCGAGCGACGCCGGGTGGAAGTACCAGGACGTGCTGTTCGACCTGGGCGTGCGCATGGCCGACCTCGCGCACCAGGACTTCGTGATCAAGGCCGAGTCGATCAAGGACATCCGCTACGCCGCGGAGACCGGTCGCGTGGCCCACATCTTCGCGCTCGAGGCCGCCACGATGATCGAGAACGAGGTCGACCGCCTCGACGTGCTGTACGGCTTCGGCGTGCGCCAGATGGGCATCGCGTACTCCGAGGCGAACATGCTCGGCGGCGGCCTGAAGGAGCGCGGCGACGGCGGGCTCACGTACTTCGGCGAGCGCGCCGTGGAGCGCATGAACAAGCTCGGGATCGCCATCGACATCTCCCACTCGGGAGACCAGACGTGTCTCGACGTGATCGCCCACTCCACCAAGCCGGTGTTCATCACGCACGCGGGCGCCCGGGGCCTGTGGCCGACCAACCGCATGAAGACGGACGAGACCATCATCGAATGCGCCAAGCGCGGCGGAGTGATCGGCATCGAGGCCGCGCCCCACACGACGATCTCGCCGCAGCACCCGAAGCACTCGCTGGAGTCGGTCATGGACCACTTCCAGTACTGCGTCGACCTGGTCGGCCTGGAGCACGTGAGCTTCGGACCCGACACCCTGTTCGGCGACCACGTGGGCCTGCACGACGCGTTCTCCTCGAACCTGTCGCTCGGCCAGGCGCACGCCAACGTCGACTACGAGAAGCAGCCGTACGTCGACGGCATCGAGAACCCCGCCGAGGCCTTCTACAACATCATCGGCTGGCTCGTGAAGCACGACTACTCCGACGACGAGATCCGCGCGGTCGTCGGCGGCAACACCATGCGCGTCCTCGAGGAGGTCTGGGTCTGATGAAGCACAACACGTTCCTCGCAGTCGGCGCGGCCGCGGTCCTCGCGGTCGGTCTCGCCGCGTGCGCGCCGACGGCGCCGGAGCCGGGGGAGTCCTCCGGCACCTCCGGGCCGAGCGATGAGACGCTCAGCATCGGTACGACGACCGACGTCGTCAACTTCAACCCCGTCCTGGGCAACAGCCGCACGGACTCCTGGGTCACGAACCTGATGTACCCGCACCTGCTGAGCATCAGCGACGACGGCACCAAGGAGGCCCACGTCGCCACCGAGTGGGGCTACGTCGACGACACGACCGGGTTCTACGAGATCCGCGACGACCTCACCTGGAGCGACGGCGAGCCGCTCACGGCCGAAGACGTCGCGTGGACCCTGAACGCGGTGAAGCGCGATCAGGCGCCCGGCACGTTCTACGGGCAGCTCGGCAACCTCGACACCGCGACCGCCGTGTCGGAGACCCGGGTCGAGCTGACGCTCACGCAGCCCGACTCGTCGATCATCGACGAGATCGGCTTCTGGGGCGTCGTCGTGCCGCAGCACGTGTTCGAGCCGAAGGGCTCGATCGCGGAGTTCGCGAACGACGGCAGCGACGGCGGCTGGGTGGGCATGGGCCCGTTCATCATGACCGACTTCCAGGTCGGGCAGCACTACACGCTCGAACGCGTCGAGGACTACCCGCTGGTCGACGGCGGCGTGCCCGGCCCTGCCGAGGTCGTGTACCGCGTGTACCCGGACGTGAACACCGAGATCCTGGCGCTGCAGAGCGGCGAGATCGACGTGATCGCGAACGCGCTCCCGCCCGCGCAGGTCGAGCAGCTGAAGAACACCGACGGTCTGCAGGTCATCGAGGCGGCCGGCCTCGGCTACGCGCACCTCGTGTACAACATGGAGAAGCCGGACCTCGCGAACGTGCTGGTGCGCCAGGCGCTCGCGCATGCCGTGGACTACGAGGCCATCCGCACGGTCGTGCTGCAGGGGCAGGCGGTCTCCACCGGCTCCAGCGCGCTCATGCCTGTCCTCGCGAAGTACTACGACGACTCCGTCACCGAGTACGAGTTCGACCCGGAGAAGTCGCGCGAGCTCATGGAGGAGGCCGGCTATACGGCGAACGCCGACGGCACCTTCCCGGTCTCGTTCCGCCTCATCTACTCACTCCAGGACAGCGTGACGAGCCAGTGGGCGCAGATGGTGAAGGACAGCGCGGCCGAGGCCGGCATCACGATCGAGCTGCAGGGCACCGAGCGCAACACCTACCTGTCCATGACGAACGAGGGCGACTACGACATCTATGCCGGCAACTTCGCCATCATGGATGACCCGGTGACGAACTTCGCCCTGTCGTACCTCCCGGGCGGAGCGATCAACTACACCCACGTCGACGACCCCGAGCTCAACGCGCTGATCGAGGAGGGCATGGTCACGTTCGACGAGGACGACAAGATCGAGATCATGCGTGAGGCGAACAAGATCGTGCACGAGCAGGTCTACGACAACATCATGTACACGCAGAACCTGTTCTTCGCCGCGAGCGACGACTGGGCCGGCTTCATCTCCAAGCCGAGCGAACTGCTCTCGATCGTGAACCCGCTCTCGCTCGCGAGCGCGCACCCGGTCGAGTAACAACCCCCCCACTCTCGAGGAAGGTCGCCCGGGTGTCCCGAGCATCGTTCATTCTCCGTCGCGCAGGGCGCGGTCTGCTCACGATCTGGTTCGCCGTGACCGTGACGTTCCTGCTCCTGCGTCTGCTTCCCGGCGACCCCGCCCTTGCGCTGGCGAGTCCGAACATGACGGAGGACATCCGGGCGACCATCCTCGAGCAGTACGGCCTCGATCAGCCCCTGATCGTGCAGTACGGGCTGTACATGTGGCAGCTGCTGCAGGGCAACCTCGGCATCTCGTTCACGCAGTCGATCCCGGTGACGGATGTGCTGCTGCAGCGGCTGCCGTGGACTCTGCTGCTGACCATCACCGCCCTCGTGCTCACGATCCTTATCGGCGTCCCGCTCGGGGTGGCCGCCGCCTCGCACAAGGGGCGCTTCATCGACAGGGCCGTGCAGGTGCTCGGGGTGACGGGGCAGTCGCTGTTCGTGCCGAGCGTGGCGATCCTGCTGCTGTTCGTGTTCGGGCTCAACCTCGGCTGGTTCCCCATCGGCGGCGCCTACACGAACAACACGTACGGCATGGACTGGTACCTCAGCGTCGCCAGACACCTCGTGCTCCCCGCCGTCTCGCTCATGCTCATCCAGGTCGGCTCGTACGTGCTGACCATGCGCTCCACCCTGATCGAGACGCTCGGCGAGGACTACATCCTGCTCGCCAAGGCCAACGGTATCCGCGGCCGGCGCATCCTCTGGAAGCACGCGCTGCGCAACGCGCTGCTGCCCACCACGACCCTGATCGGCCTGCAGCTGGGCTTCCTCGTCGGCGGTGCGGTGCTCACCGAGACCGTCTTCGCGTACCCCGGCATCGGCCGCGGCATCTACGAGGCCGTCACCCAGCTCGACTTCCCGGTGCTGCAGGGCGCGTTCCTCATGCTCGCCATCACCGTGGTCGTCGCGAACACGGTCACCGACATCATCTACGGCTACCTCGACCCGAGAGTGAAGACCGCATGACCGCTCCGCTGCCCTCCACCGAGACCCTCGCGCCGAGCGAGCCCACCGCCGCGGGAAGCGAGCGCGCCAGCGCGCACACGTGGCGTGCGTTCCGCCGAGACCCGCTCGGCATGATCTCCCTCGGGCTGCTCATCCTCCTCGTGATCGTGGCCCTGGCCGCCCCTCTCATCGCCCCGTATCCGGCGAGCTACGGTCCCGACGTGCTGCGACCGCCGAGCGGGGACCACTGGTTCGGCACCGACGCGCTCGGGCGCGACGTGTTCTCCGAGGTGATCTGGGGCACACAGCAGAGCGTGCTCGTCGCCGTCGCCGCCTCGGTGATCGCGATCGTGTTCGGCACGATCATCGCGGTCGTCGGCGCGTACTTCCGCAAGCTCGACAGCATCATCAGCGTGATCGTCGACATGACGCTGTCGCTGCCCGTGCTGCCGCTCATGATCCTGATCGCAGCCCTCGTCGGCCCCAGCACCTCGACCATCATCTTCGTGGTCGCGGCCTTCTCCTGGCCCGAGGTCACGCGTCTCGTGCGCTCCCAGGCCCTCACGGTCGTCGGTCTGCCCTACGTCGACGCGTCCCGCCTCATGACGACCTCACCCCTGTGGATCATCACCCGGCACGTGCTGCCGGCGGTGACGCCCGTGGTCGTGGTGTCGGTCGTGGTGACGGCGTCGCGCGCGGTGCTGTCGGCCGCGGGGCTGGCGTTCCTCGGACTGGGCGACCCGACCACGTGGTCGTGGGGGCGCATCCTGTACGAGGCGCAGCAGGCGGGCGCCATGGTGAGCGCGTGGTGGCTGACGCTGTTCCCCTCCATCGCGATCCTGATCCTGGTGCTGTCGGCCACCCTCCTGTCCATCGCCTACAACGATGCGCGCAACCCGCGCCACCTGTCCCGCTAGGAGCACTGCATGACCGTCTTCGACCAGCGCCTCACGCCCGCGTTCTTCGACACCGTGCAGCAGCGCGTGCGGGAGCGGATGGTGGAGGAGGGCTTCGACGCCGTTCTCACCGACCACCCGGAGGACATCGCGTACCTCACCGGGTTCTTCCACCACCCGTCCGAGCGACCCGTCGCCATCTGGCTCGACGCTGCGGGGCGCACCGTCATGCTGCTTCCGGAGCTGGAGCGCGAGTACGCGCAGTCGCAGTCCGCACGCGCCGAGCTCGTGGCGTTCTTCGAGTACCCGGGCGTCGTGCCGCCGTTCCAGGCGCTCGCGGACGCGGTGTCGCCACGCGGCCGGGTGGCGTTCGCGACCACGATGCCGTACCAGCGTCTGGCCGCCGCGCGGGCCGCGATGCCGGACGCCGAGCTGATCCCGTCCGACCTCCTCCTGCGCACGCGCTACGTGAAGTTCCCGGAGGAGGTGGCGCTGCACCGCGAGGCCGCCCGCATCACCGATCTCATGCTGGAGGCGGGTGTCGCGCTGGTGCGGGACGCGGTCGCTGCGGGCGGTGAGCTGCCCACGGAGACCGAGCTGGAGCGTCACGTGACCGCGGCCGGGACCCGCATCATGTATGCCGAGCACCGCAACGTCGTGGTGGCCTCGCTGCTCGCGGGCGGCCTGGTGTATTCGGGGGCGAACTCCGCGTTCCCGCACGGGCTGCCCTCCGTCAATCGCCTCCGCCCCGGCGACACGTTCATGCTGTCGCTCGGGTGCGCCGTGGGCGGCCGATTCATCGAGGGCGAGCGCACGTTCGTGCTCGGGGAGCCCACCGCGGATCAGCGCCGGTACCACGACACGATCCGCGCGGCGCAGCAGGTCGGGCGGGAGACGATCCGCGCCGGGCTGGAGTGCCGCGAGGCGAACCGGCTGTGCCTCGACGTGATCCGCGAGGCCGGACTGGGGGAGTACATCCGCCACCGGCAGGGCCACGGCATCGGCCTCGGAATGCACGAGGCGCCGTGGCTGGAGGACGGCGACCCGACTCTGCTGGAGGCGGGCATGGTCGTCTCCAACGAACCGGGCATCTACGTCCCCGGGCATGCGGGCTACCGCATCAGCGACAGCATGCTCGTCACCGACACCGGTGCCGAACCCCTCACCACCTACCCGCGCAGCCTCGACGACTGCACCATCGCGCTCTGACGCCCCGCTCGAGAAAGAGGACGACATGACATCCACCCCCGAGGTCTCCCCGGAGTTCGCCGCCGCGACCAGCGACCACCAGTGGGTCGAGATCAACGGCAACCACCTGGCCGTCGAGGTGCTCGGCCCGGAGGATGCTCCGGTCATCATCACCCACCACGGTGCACCGGGTCTCGGATCGCGGGCGGAACCACGGGCCAGCTTCGGACGCCTCGCCGACGAGTACCGCGTGGTGGTGTTCGACGCCAGGGGAAGCGGCCAGAGCGAGGGGAACGGCACCTACAGCCACGAGCAGTGGGCGGCGGACATCGACGGGCTGCGCGAGTGGATCGGCGCGGAGCGGATCGTGATGGCGGGCGGCTCGTACGGCGGCTTCATGACCATGGAGTACGCGCTGCGCTATCCCGACCGGGTGGCGGCGCTGGTGCTGCGTGACACCTCACCGGACAACTCCAACGCGCACCTCGCGCGGGAGAACGCGCTCGCCTCCGACCGCGTGGACATCGACATGGAGAAGTTCGACCGCATCGACCTCGGCCAGGTGCGCGACGACGAGGACCTCAAGGACTGCTGGCGCGAGATCCTTCCCCTGTACGACTTCGTGTACGACCCCGAGGCCGTGGAGCGGAAGGTCCAGGCGACGCCCTACCGCTATCGCGCGCACAACTACGCCTTCTCGGTGAACCTGCCGAACTACGACCTGAAGCCACGGCTTCCCGAGATCTCGGTGCCGACACTCATCACGGTGGGCCGGACCGACTGGATCACGCCAGTATCGTGTAGCCAGACGATCGCCGATCTCATCCCCGACTCGGAGATGGTGGTGTTCGAGAAGTCGGGGCACTCCCCGCAGATCGAGGAGGCAGAGGCGTGGACGCAGACGGTGCGCACCTTCCTGCACCGGGTGTACCCGCCGACCCGATGAGCAGTGTTCCTCTGACAAGGGAAGTCAGCGATCTCGACAGGAGGATCGTCGTCGCGCTGCAGCAGGACGGGCGGGCGAGCTGGACCTCCATCGCGGAGTTCGCCGGCGCGTCGGTCTCCACCGTGACCAGGCGCGGGCAGCAGCTGCTCGCGGAGGGCGTCGTGCGCGTCGGGATCGTGCCGACGCTCGGCAGCGAAGGGCACGTGGAGACGTTCTTCGTGCGCATCAACTGCACCCCCGGCTCGCAGCTCGGCGTCGCGCAGGCGCTGATCGGCTCGCCGTATGTGCGCTTCGTGACTCTCGTGACCGGCAAGTTCGACGTGTTCGCCGAGGTCGTGATCCCCGGTGACTCGGCGAACTATGCGCACGTGCTCACCGATCTGCAGGCCATTCCCGGGGTGGAGCGCTGGCGCAGCGACCTCGTCGTGCACACGTACAAGGTGAGCTTCGACTGGGGGCGGCAGCTGTACGACTCGCACGCCGAAGCCGCGAGCGACCCCGCGGCGTACATGCCGGCACCGAACACGTGCGACCCCACCCACTTCGACGACGCCGACCGCGCGATCGTGGAGGAGCTGCGGCACAACGGCCGGGCGTCGTTCCAGTCGATCGCCGATGCCCTCGACATGAACGAGAGCAGCGTGCGCCGCCGCTACGAGCGCATGCGCAATGCGGGATGCCTGACCACGGTCACGATGGTCCCGGCCTCCGCGCTGGGCATGAGCGCCGAGACGCTGCTGATGCTGCGGGTCGAGCCGTCACGCCTCGCCTCGGTCGCGCAGACCCTTGCTCAGCATGTGTCGGTGCGGTTCCTTGCCGCGGCCCTGGAGGAGAACTCGCTGTACTGCGAGATCATCCTGCCCAGCACCGAGACACTGCACGACTTCCTCACCGGCACCATCGCGCACCTCAAGGGCGTGCGCGGGTGGAACGCCGCCATGGAGCTCGTGTTCATGAAGCGCGGGTTCATCGAGACGCCGTGGTGGCGGGCGCAGGTGGCCTCGGCGGGGGCGATCGACGCCTGATCCTGCACCTCCGCGCGCCGGTGTCAAGGGCCTTCCCTGGGTGGCTGCGGTGCCGCACTCTCTTTCTAAGAGAGTCCTGGAGGGCCGAGCGATGTCTGACGTTCCTGATCCCCGATTCGTGCTTCACCGCATCACGCCGTCCGAGTGGGTGATCAACGATCTGAAGTATCCGGCGAACGACCCGCGACACGTCGTGGCGTGCGTGTACGAGCTGGCAGCCACGGAGGTGGAGGTGACGTGGCTGCGCGATCTCCCCCTGGCGATCCGCTACGGCACCGCCTTCGAGGTGCTCGAGGAGGTCGAGCGCATGCAGGTGAACAGCCGGGCCACCCGACCGATCTCCATCCCGCACCGTCCGCCGCTGCTCGCCACCT
>NZ_JALXPE010000067.1 GCF_025143365.1 Microbacterium sp. p3-SID336
CACGTTCATCCCCGAGGCCGACGACCTGCTCCCGAGGCGCGACGAGGCTGGGATCATGAACACTCCCGTGATCGAATCCCACGCTCTCCTCAAGTCCTTCGGGACGACGCACGCCCTCGCCGGGATCGACCTCGCGGTGCAGCGTGGAGAGTCCGTCGCCATCATGGGCGCGTCCGGTTCGGGCAAGACGACGCTCCTGCATGTGCTGGCCGGCATCACCGCCCCCGACGCCGGCAGCGTCACCTTCCACCCCGCGGTCGGAGCCCCTGTCGAGGTCACCGCGCTCGGCGAATCGGCCAGGTCACGACTGCGCCGCGAGCGGTTCGGGTTCGTGTTCCAGCAGGGCCTGCTGATCCCCGAGCTCACCGCCGTCGAGAACGTCGCGCTCGCCTCCATGATCAACGGGATCAAGCGGAAGGACGCGGTGCAGCATGCCGCCGCCTGGCTGGCGTCGCTCGGCCTCGCCGGCATGGAGGACCGCAGGATCGGCGAGCTGTCCGGTGGACAGGCGCAGCGCGTCGCCATCGCCCGCGCGCAGGCCACCGGCGCCGAGCTGGTGTTCGCCGACGAGCCGACCGGCGCGCTCGACTCCCAGACGTCCTCCGAAGTCATGGATGCCCTGCTGTGGTCGACCAGCGGGCAGGGCCGCACGCTCATCGTGGTCACCCACGACCCCGAGGTCGCCGCCCGCTGCAGCCGGACCATCGCCGTACGCGACGGCCGCATCGTCTCCTCGGCGGTGAACGCATGAACGCCAACGTCCTCACGCTCCTGCTCCGCCCGGCTCCGGGTCAGGGAAGCGTGCTCGCACTCCCCGTCGTCGCTTTCGGCGTCGTGACCACGCTCGTGCTCACCGTCATCGGCGGCGCGCAGACCTTCTGGACCTGGACGGACGAGTCTGCCGCGTTGTACCAGGCGCTGGCCGCGACCGCCCTGGTGCTGCTCGTCGTGCCGCTCATCTCACTCGGCGGCGCCGCGGCCCGGCTCTCGGCTCGCCGCCGTGACGAGCGGCTCTCCACCCTGCGGCTGCTCGGGGTCACGCCCGGCGGCGTCACGGTCGCCACGGTCGTGGAGTCGGTCCTGGTCGCCGCCGTCGGCGCCGCCGCCGGGATACTGGGCCACTACGCGCTGAGCCCGCTGATCGGACTGATCCCGTTCCGCGGAGCGGCGCTGGGGATCGCAGCGGTCGTCCTTCCCCCGCTGCAGATCACCGCGGTCGTGCTCGGGGTGCTGCTGCTCGCCGCCGGAAGCGCCGTCATCGGCCTGCGGCGCGTCGTCATCTCGCCGCTCGGCGTCCGCACCAGGAGCGCACCGGTGAAGGTGCACTGGATCCGCGCGGTCATCGCCGTCGTCGGCATCGCCACTGCCTTCATCCTCGTGAAGGTGTTCCCGATGATCGGCGGCCTCGTCGCCACCATCGCCGTGCTGGTCGCCATGTTCGCGGCCACGCTCGGCATCCTCAACCTGATCGGGCCCTGGGTCCTCAAGGTGTCCGCGTCGATGCAGCTCCGGCGGGCCGCGCGCCCGGAGCGACTGCTCGCCGCCCGCATGGTGCTCGACTCCCCCAAGGCGGCGTGGCGTCAGGTGGGAGGAATCGCCATGGCGAGCTTCATGGCGGTGTTCGCCGGAACCGGTGTCGCACTGCTGAACACGATCAGCTCCGGAGATGCCCAGCCGGAGGACCTGGCGCTCGCGGCCGACATCCGGACCGGCCTCATCATCACTCTCATCGGCTCCTTCCTGATGGTCGCCGCCTCGGTGGGCGTGAACCAGGCGTCGGACGTCCTCGATCAGAGCGAGCTGCACCGGAGTCTGCATCACCTCGGCATGCCGATGGAGACCGTCGACCGGGCACGGCGCCGCGCGATCATGTCGCCTCTGCTCATCACCGCGCTGGGCTCTGCGGTCTGCGCGGCGATCATGGTGTTCCCACTCGTCGGCATCGCGCTCATCGTCGCTCCGCTGTCGCTGCTCACCATCGCGACCGTGGTCGCCGTGGGCATCGGCGTGGTGTGGGCGAGCACGTGGGCCGCCCGCCCGCTGCTGCGGGGCGCGTTCCGCGCGGCGTGACGGGTCAGCGGCGGCGCTGGCACCGGGGGCAGAAGTGCGAAGAGCGGTTCATGAACGAGACGCGACGGATCTCTCCCCCGCAGCGGGGGCAGAGCTTCCCGCCGCGGCCGTAGGCGTTCAGCGAATGCGCGAAGTACCCGGCCTGGCCGTTGACGTTCACGTACTGCGCGTCGAAGCTGGTGCCGCCCTCGGCCAGGGCCTTCTGCAGCACCGTGCGGACCTCGGCGAGAAGCCGTCGCACGGCCGGTGTCGACAGTCGGTCCGCGGAGGTCTCCGGATGGATGCGCGCCGCCCACAGCGACTCGTCCGCATAGATGTTGCCGATGCCGCTGACCACGCCCTGGTCGAGCAGCACGCGCTTGACGGCGCTGCTGCGCCGGGCGAGCGCGCGGCGGAAGCCCTCGTCGTCGAAGAAGGGGTCCAGCGGGTCCCGGGCGATGTGCATCACCTGAGTGGGCACGCGCGAGGGCCCGTCGTCGACGAGTGCGTCCACCGCGAGGGAGCCGAACGTCCGCTGGTCCGCGAACACCACGGCCAGCTCACCGTGGACGGGGTGCTCGATGCCCAGCCGTATCCGCTCATGGCGCTCGGCCGGCGCATCCGGTGCGCGCAGCAGCATCTGTCCGCTCATGCCCAGGTGGGCGATCAGCGCCGAGGCGTCCCCCGCGACCGGAAGCCACAGGAACTTGCCGCGACGAGACGCACCCGTGAAAGCGCGTCCTTCCAGGCGCTCGACGAAGTCAGCGGCCCCGGCGGCGTGCCGCGTGAGCGCACGATCGTCGAACACGCTGACCGCCGTGACGGTGGCGCCGACCACCGCGGGCGCAAGGCCGGCACGGACGACCTCGACCTCGGGAAGCTCAGGCACGCTCGTTGAGGGTGCGCCACGCGCTGAGCGCAGCGGCCATCTCCGCGGTCTTCTTGCTGCTGCCGGTGCCGGTCATGCGCACATCCCCGACGGCGACCGTCGCAGTGAAACGGCGGTCATGATCCGGGCCGCTCGCCTCCACCGAGTACTGCGGCGGCGTCGCGCCGACACGGGCCGCGAGCTCCTGGAGGCTGGTCTTCGGATCCATCGCGGCGCCGTAGCGCTCGGGGTCCGCGAGCAGCGGCTCGGTGAGGCGCAGCACGAGCGCCGTGGCCGCATCGGGCCCCGCCGACAGGTACGTGGCACCGATGACGGCTTCCATCGTGTCGGCCAGGATCGAATCCTTGTCCCGACCGCCGGTCTGCTCCTCACCGCGGCCCAGCAGCAGATGGCTGCCGAGGCCGATGCCACGAGCCACCTCCGCGAGAGCCACGGTGGACACGACGCTCGCACGCCGCTTCGCCAGCTCCCCCTCGTCGAGGTCGGGGTGACGGGTGAACAGCATCACGGTGACCGCCTGCCCGAGCACCGAGTCTCCGAGGAACTCGAGCCGCTCGTTATGCGGGATGCCGCCGTGCTCGTAGGCGTAGGAGCGGTGGGTGAGCGCCAACTCCAGAAGCTCCGCGTCGATCTCGACGCGGAGCTTTGCTGGGAGAGGTCTCGTCCCCCCGGGGACCTCCGTCACGGTACGCGACTCAGACGTCGGCGACCTTGCGGCCCTTGTACTCGAGGAAGAGCTCGGTGCCCTGCGAGTCGGTGACGACCTTCGCCTGGTGCGGACGGCTGTAGACGACCTTGCCGTTCTCGATGGTCTTGACGAGCGCGGGAGCCTCGGCCTTCCACTGCGCGCGGCGCGAGCGGGTGTTGGAACGGGAGACCTTGCGCTTCGGGGGGTTACCAGCCATGACTAGCTCTCTTCTTTCTCGGCGGCACGACTCTCTGCCGTGCCGTCCTGGTCTGTGATCTGCTGGAGCGCACTCCATCGAGGATCGATGGGAGCTGCCTGCTCCGTCCCGGTGCTCTCGGTCAGCCTCTCGCCTGTGTTCGGGTCGAGCCCCAGGCAATCCGGCTGACACACCGGCTGAAAAGGAAGCGACAATACGGCCGCATCCCTGACGAGAGTTTCAAGATCCACGTGGTCGTCTTGAACCTCGAAGTCAGTTTCTTCCTCACCAGGATACGCGAAAAGCTCCTGGAACTCGACTTCGACCGGCCGGGCGATGTCCGTCAGGCAGCGCCCGCACACCCCGACATACTCCGCGTCGGCCGCGCCGGACACGAGGATGCCCTCGTGCACGGACTCCAGACGCACGTCGAGATCCAGCTCCGAACCCGCCTCGAACGACACGATGCCCTCCCCCCACTGCTCGGGCAGCGTCACCGTGAAGGTGTGCTCGCGCATCTCGCCCGGACGCCGGACGATGTCGCGAACGGGGAGCACGAAGGGGCTGTTGAGTCGGGAACGCACCTCGCCATGCTACCCGGGTCTGCCTGGAGCGGGGCCGGGAGCGGAGGCCGACGACGGAACCTCGGGAGCCCGGAATGGTGCGTCAGATGCCGCGGGCACCCGTGTCGAGGAAGGCCGCGACGGCCGGCGGAACGAACGGCGAGACGTCGCCTCCCAGCGACGCCACCTGGCGCACGAGCGAGCTGGACACCATGGCGTGCGAGGGGTCGGGGAGCAGGAACACGGTCTCGATGTCGGCGAGGTGACGGTTCACGATCGCCATGGGCGATTCGTACGCCACATCGACCTGGGAGCGGATGCCCTTCACCAGCACGCCGGCGTTCACGTCCCGGGCGTAGTCCACCAGCAGGCCCATGCTCCACGAGCCGATCACGATCTCGCCCTTCATGCCGTCCTCGGCGATCGAGCGCTCCAGCAGAGAGAGCCGCTGCGCGATCGGCAGCATCGCCTCCTTGCCGGGGTTGTGCACGACGAGCACGTGCAGCTCGTCGTAGAGGGCGGCCGCGCGACGGATCACATCGAGGTGACCCAGGGTCGGCGGATCGAAGGAACCCGGGACGACGGCGATCCGGCTGCTCATGCGTCCAGCCTAGGGCACGCCCGAAGGGCCTCAGTTCTTCGCCAGCGCCGCCCTGTCCTCGTCGCTCACGCGGCGCCCGATGGCCTCGCGCAGGCCCGGATGCGCGGCCAGCTGCGGGTCGACAGCAAGGATGCCCTCGGCCAGCTCGCGCGCGCGGGTGATCAGCCCGGCGTCCTTCACGACGCGCAGCAGCTTGAGCGAGGACCGCACGCCGGCCTGCGCCGCGCCCAGCACGTCCCCCTCGCCCCGCAGCTCGAGGTCGACCTCAGCCAGCGCGAACCCGTCGAGGGTCGCGGCGACCGCGTCCACTCGCTCCCTGGCCACCGATCCCGCCTCGGCCTCCGTGACCAGCAGGCACAGCCCGGGCACGCCCCCACGTCCGACGCGACCCCGAAGCTGATGCAGCTGAGAGACGCCGAAGCGATCCGCATCCAGCACGATCATGGTCGAGGCGTTCGGCACGTCGACGCCGACCTCGATCACCGTCGTGGCCAGCAGCAGGTCGATGTCGCCGCGCGCGAACGCCTGCATGACCGCGTCCTTCTCCTCCGAGGGCATGCGGCCGTGCAGCACGGCCCGACGCAGACTCCCGAGCTTCGGGTGGGTCGCCAGGGCCTCGTCCAGCTGCACGACCCCCCAGCGCGGCCCGTTCCCGCCCTCGGGGGCGAGTAGCGACTGCTCTCCGGCCTCGGCCGTCTTCGCCGCCGTGTCGATCGCCGCACACACCGCGAAGACCTGGCGGCCTTGCGCGATCTCCTCCGCCGCGCGCGCCCACACCCGGTTGAACCAACCCGGGTGCTCGGCGAGCGGCGCGACGTACGACTCGATACCGGCGCGCCCGGCCGGCATCGTGCGGATCACCGAGGTGTCGAGGTCTCCGAACACCGTCATCGCCACCGTGCGTGGGATCGGCGTGGCCGTGAGGACCAGTGCGTGCGGGCTCGACCCCTTCGCGCGCAGCGCCTCACGCTGCTCGACACCGAAGCGGTGCTGCTCGTCGACGACCACGAGGCCGAGATCGGCGAAGGTCGTCTTCTCGCCGAGCAGCGCGTGCGTGCCGACGACGATCAGCGCCTGCCCGGAGGCGACGCGGAGCGCGGCCTTACGGCGCTCGGCGGCCGGCAGCTGCCCCGTCAACAGCGTCGGCATGAGCAGAGGCGCGAGCTGCGGGCCGAGCATCTTCGTCATCGACCGCAGGTGCTGCGCCGCCAGCACCTCGGTCGGCGCGATCAGCGCTGCCTGTCCGCCGCTCTCGGCGACCTGCAGCATGGCCCGCAGCGCGACGAGGGTCTTGCCGGAGCCGACCTCGCCCTGCACCAGGCGGTTCATGGGCCAGGCGCCGAGCAGGTCTTCGGCGATCTGCGCCCCCACCGTGGACTGGTCGGGCGTGAGCGTGTACGGCAGCGCCGCGTCGAAGCGCTCCAGGAGCCCACCGGGCTGCGCCGGGCGCGGAGTGGCCGCGAGGGCCCTGACCGCGTCCCGCTGCTGCAGCAGGGCGGTCTGCAGTGTCAGCGCCTCATGCATGCGGAGCGTCCGCACCGCGGGGTCGATGTCGTTGCGCGTGCGCGGACGGTGGATGCGCTCCAGGGCTTCGCGAGCCGTGAGCAGCTCCTCGCGTTCCCTGATCTCCGGCGTCAGCGGGTCGGGCACCGTGCTCAGGTCGTCGAGCACCCGACCGACAAGACGGGCGATCTGCCACGTCTGGATGGCCGAGGTCGCGGGATAGATGGGAATCGGCACGGCGGCGCGGGCATCGGCACGGCGCCGCGCGGCATCCTCGTCGTCGAAGAGCTCGTACTCGGGATGGGCGAACTGCGTGACCCCGTTGAACTCCCCCACCTTGCCGGAGAAGACCCCACGACGGCCCACCGCGAGATCGTTGGAGCGCCACTCCGCCGCACCGATGTTCTTCGCGAAGAACGTCAGCGACATGCGTCCCACGCCGTCGCCGATCACCACGTCGACCATCGCTCCCGGCCGATTCCGCATGCGACGGAAGCTCGACGAGAGCACCTCGGCGACGATCGTCACCGTCTCACCGATCGGCAGATCCCTGATCGGGGTGAGCTCCCCGGGGTCCGCGTAGCGGCGCGGGTAGTGCGCGAGGAGGTCGCCGACGCTCTTCATGGCGAAAGCGCGGCCGAGGGTCTTGGCCGACGCCGCGCCGAGCGCCTCCTCCAACGAGGAATCGAGCGTGAGCGACATGCTCCGAGTCTAGAGAACGCGACCGACACGACACCGCCACGGGCTGCCGTATCGTGAACGGGTGACCAGGATCATCGCAGGCAGCGCACGCGGCGCGCGGCTCGAGGTGCCGGGCTCCGGCACCCGCCCCACCAGCGATCGTGTGCGGGAGTCCCTGTTCGGATCCCTGGAGACGCTCGACGCCGTCCACGGCGCGCGGGTGCTCGACCTGTACGCCGGATCAGGTGCACTGGGGCTCGAGGCGCTCAGCCGCGGTGCCGCCAGCGCCGATCTGGTCGAGCGCGGGCGCCAGGCGGCCGCCGTCGTGCGCCGCAACGCGGCTGTCGTCGCGAAGGCCGGAGGTCTGCCCACCGCACGCGTGCACGAGAGCACGGTGCACGCCTTCCTCGGTCGCGCCGTCGGCCCGTACGACCTCGTGTTCACGGATCCGCCGTACGACCTCGACGACGACGCCATGACCGCAGACCTCGTGGCCCTGGCCCCGCTCCTCAGCGCCGACGCCGTGGTCATCGTCGAACGTGCCCGCCGCTCGACGCCGCCCGACCTCGACACCGCCGGCCTCCGGCTGTTCCGCGAGAAGACCTACGGGGACACCACCCTGTGGTGGAGCGAGCCGATGGCGTCCGTGGATCAGCCCGCCACCGAATCCCAGTCGCGGTAGGGGTCCCAGCCGCTCACATCGACGGGGTGCCCGCCGCACAGCAGCCCCTCGTCGCCGCGGTCCACGACGCGTCCGATCACGCGGAACCCCGGAGGCAGCACGCCGTCAGGGAGGGTCGCGAGCAGCGCGTGGTCCTCGCCGCCGGCCAGCGCACGCTCCGGTGCGTCGCCCAGCGCCGACCGATCCAGCTCGATCGTCACCCCGGAGGCCTCGGCCAGTCGTCGCGCATCGAGCGCCAGGCCGTCCGAGACGTCCATCATCGCGGTCGCGCCCGCCGCGGCGGCGACGGTGCCGAGGCCGATCGGCGGAGACGGCCGCAGCTGCGCGGCGACGGCGGCGCTCTCTCCCGGGCCGAGGCGGGCCGGATCCACCGCCACCGGGGCGTCGCCGTCGCGGAAGCGTCCGAACAGCACTGCGAGCCCGTGTGCGGCGTGACCGAGCTCGCCCGCCACCGCCACGACGTCGCCGGGGCGTGCTCCGGCGCGGGTGACGGGTGCGCGGCCCTCCAGGTCGCCCAGCGCCGTGACCGCCACCGTGAGGACGTCGGACACGGTCAGGTCCCCGCCCACCACCGCGCAGCCGGGAGCCAGCGCCGCACACGCGTCTCGGAACCCGTCGGCCAGACGCTCCACGAACGACAGCCGCAGGTCGCGCGGGACCGCGAGGGCGACCAGCAGCGCCGTCGGCTTCGCACCCATCGCCGCGACATCGGCGAGGTTCACCGCAGCCGCCTTCCAGCCCAGGTCACGAGCGCTGGACCAGGCCAACCGGAAGTCGGGACCGTGCACGAGCGTGTCGGTGGTGGCCACGACCGAGCCCGAGGGTGCCGCCACGACGGCCGCATCGTCGCCTGGGCCGAGGAGCGTGTGGGCGCCCGGCTCGGTGCGAGCGAGGATGGCACGGAGGATGCGCCCCTCGGAGACCTCTCCCAGGCGCGGATCGTCGGCTTCGGGTCGGGAGTGCATGTCGTCAAAGGTAGCCTGGATACATGCCCCGTTCCCGCCGCTTCGCTGCCGTCGCGGGGGCGCTCGCCCTCGCCGCCGCCCTCGCCGGATGCTCCACCACCGTGCACCTGGAGCCCGCGGACGACGCCAACGACCCGGGCTGCGCCTCGGTCTCCGTGCTGCTGCCCGAGACCGTCAGCGGGTTCGAGCGGGTCTGGACCGACGCGCAGGCGACGGGCGCCTGGGGCGACCCGACGATCGTGCTGCGCTGCGGCGTGGAACCGCCGGCGCCGTCCGCCCTCGTGTGCACCACTCTGGGCGGCGTCGACTGGCTCGTGCTCGACCAGGAGGAGGAGCGCCAGCGCCTCGTGACCTACGGCCGGGAGCCCGCGGTCGAGATCACCATCCGTCGCGGCGAGCAGATCGACTTCCAGTCCATCGTGAACACGCTGTCCACGAGCATCCAGTCCGGCCTGGCGCCGGCGACGGCGGAGTGCACCGACCGGGTCGAGTTCCCCGCGAGCTGAGTGCCCGCGGGAAACAGTCGACTCAGCGGCGCAGACCCGCCTCGACGAGCTCCGTGATGAGGTCGCCGTAGCTGAGGCCGGAGGCGACCCAGCACTTCGGGAACATCGAGATCGGCGTGAACCCCGGCATCGTGTTGAGCTCGTTCACCACGAGCTCGCCCGACGGGGTGAGGAACATGTCCACCCGGGCGAGACCGCGGCCGTCCACCGCCTCGAACGCGCGGACCCCGGCTTCCTGCACCGCCGTCACCTGCTCCGGCGACAGCTCCGCGGGGCACACCACGTCGACGCCGTCACCCCCGAGGTACTTGCCCTCGAAGTCGTAGAAGCCCCGGTCGGTCAGCACGATCTCGCCCGGCAGCGAGGCCCGGACGCCTTCGGCTGCCTCCAGCACCGCGACCTCGATCTCGCGCCCGGTGACCCCGGTCTCGATGAGCACCTTGTCGTCCTCGGCGAACGCGACCGCGAGAGCCGCCTCCAGCTCGTCCGGCGCGCTCACCTTCGACACGCCGACGCTCGAGCCCGCCCTGGCCGGCTTCACGAACACCGGCAGTCCGAGTTCGGCGGCGCGGGCGCGCACGGCCTCCGGCGTCGCATCCCACTCCGCGCGGCGCACGGTGGTCCAGGGTGCGACGGCGATCCCGGCGGCCTGCAGCGCGATCTTCATGAAGTGCTTGTCCATGCAGAGCGCCGAGTCGAGCACGCCACCGCCGGCGTACGGCACCTCGAGCGTGTCGAAGTAGCCCTGGATCGTGCCATCCTCGCCGTGGGGTCCGTGCAGGATGGGCAGCACCACGTCGATCTCACCGAAGCCCTGTCGGGTGCCGTCGGCGTGGACCACGCGGAGCGTGCGGTCTCCCCCCGGCTCCGGCCAGAGCACGCGGCTGCCGTTGTCGACGACCTCGGGCAGATGCTCCGCGTCGAGCGGGAACTTCGCGGGGTCGTCGTCCTCCAGCACGAAGGCGCCCTCGCGGGTGATGCCGACCGGGATCACCCGGTAGCGGTCGCGGTCAATCGCGCCCAGCACTCCCCCCGCCGTTGCGGAACTGATCGAATGCTCGCTGGAGCGCCCGCCGAAGAGCACCACCACCGTCTGCTTGTCCATGGTTGGTCCTCTCCCCTTGGGGGGTGTCGTCGTCCGTCGTCAGGTGCGGGGCGATGTCGCGGGGATCCATCTTGCCGTCGAGCACCATCTTGACCTGCTCGACGATGGGCATATGGACATGGGCCTCGCGGGCGAGCTGCAGGATCGGGGCCACCGAGGCCAGCCCCTCGGCCGTCTGCTGCATCTGCTTCACGACGTCCTGGAAGCTGTACCCCTGGCCGAGCAGGCGCCCGGCGGTGTTGTTGCGGCTCAGCGGGGATTGACACGTCGCGATGAGGTCGCCGAGGCCCGCGAGCCCCTGGAGCGTCTCGGGCTGTGCACCGTTCGCCACCGCGAAGTCGGTCATCTCGACCAGCCCGCGCGTGATGATCGAGGCCTTGGTGTTCTCGCCGTACCCCACGCCGTCGACGATGCCGATCGCGACCGCGATGAGGTTCTTGAGCACGCCTCCGAACTCCGTGCCGATCACGTCCGTGTTCACGAACGTGCGGAAGTAGCCGTTGCGCGCCGCTCTCGCCACGACGTCGGCGGTCTCCTGGCTGCGTGAGGAGATCACGGCCGCGGTCGGCTGCTCCCTCGCGATCTCGAGGGCGAGGTTGGGGCCGGAGGCGACGGCGATGCGGTCGGGATCGCACCGCAGCTCCTCCTGGATCACCTGGCTCATGCGGAGTCCCGTGCCGCGCTCGACGCCCTTCATGAGGCTGACGATCCGGGAGTCTCCGGACGCGATCAGGGGGCGGAGCGCCTTGAGGTTCTCTCGCAGCGACTGGCTCGGCACGGACAGGTAGACCTGTTCGGCGCCGTCCAACGCGGAGGCGAGCTCGTGCGTCGCGGCCATGGCGCGCGGCAGGTTGATCCCGGGAAGATACCGGGAGTTGCGCTTGGCCTCGTGGATCTCGTGCGCGAGCTCCGCGCGACGCGCCCACATCGTGACCTGCGCCCCGCCGTCCGCCAGGATCTTGCCGAACGTGGTGCCCCAGCTTCCCGCGCCGATCACGGCGACGCGTGGTCCTGCGGGCTGGTGTCTCTTAGGAGTCAAGTCGACCCGTCTCCTTCTGGCCGTGGCTCGTCGGATTCCATCGCTCCGCCGGCGCCTTCTCCTCGCGCAGCTCCTCGAGCAGCGCGGTGATCGCGTTCATCAGGCGGGTCGTGGCCTCGTTCAGCGCCGCCGGCTCATGCGCCCGTCCCCGGAGATCCTCGACGTCGACCGGATCGCCCACGAGCACCTGCACCGGCTTACGGAGCGGCCACAGGCTCAGACCCTTCTGGTAGCGGCCCATGATCTCCTGGGTCCCCCACTGCGCCATCGGGATGAGCGGGATGCCGTCGGCGAGGGCGAGGCGCACGGCGCCGGACTTGCCGCGCATCGGCCACAGGTCGGGGTCCCGCGTGAGGGTGCCCTCTGGGTACACGATCACTCCCCGTCCGTGCTCGACGAGCGCCTCGGACTGGGCCATGGTCTGCTTCGCGGCGGTGGCGGAGGAGGTCCGCGCCACCGGCACCATTCCGGTGCGGTGCAGCACCCAGCCGAGCACGGGCACGCGGAAGAGGCTCTCCTTCGCCATGAAGCGAGGAGCCCTGCCCATGCGCCAGACCGCGACAGCGACGATCAGCGGGTCGAACTCCGAGTAATGGTTCGGCGCCAGCACGAACGCCCCCTCGCGCGGAAGCTTCTCCGCGCCGCGGACGCGGATCTTCGCGATCAGCGACACGAGCGGGATGACGAGCACCGCGAGCGGCCAGAAGAGGCTCGGCCGCGCCTTCTCCGGTGACCGGGAAGCCATCGGACTCACCGGATGACGTCGAAGTCGGCGCCCAGGGCGTCGAGCTTGGCGAGGAACTTCTCATAGCCGCGCGCGAGGATGTCCACACCGGACACCTTCGACTCGCCGGAGGCGGTGAGCGCGGCGATCACGTGGCTGTAGCCGCCCCGCAGGTCGGGGACCACGATGTCGGCGCCGTGCAGCGGCGTGGGACCGGTGATGACGGCTGCCTGCTCCAGGTCGCGGCGCGGCACACGGCGCGGGCCGTCCTGCAGCCCACGCGGGTGCACCACGATGTCGGCGCCCATCTTGACGAGGGCCTGCGTGAAGCCCATGCGGTTCTCATAGACCGTCTCGTGCACCACGGAGCGGCCGTGCGCCTGGGTCAGCGCGACCACGAGCGGCTGCTGCCAGTCGGTCATGAAGCCGGGGTGCACGTCGGTCTCGATCACGACCGGCTTGATGTCCCCGTCACGGCGGAACAGGATGCCGTCCTCCTGGATGTCGAACCAGCCGCCCGCCTTGCGGAAGACATTGAGGAACGTCAGCATCTCCTGCTGCTTGGCTCCGCCCACGAAGATCTCGCCGTCGGTGGCCAGCGCCGCCGAGGCCCAGGACGCCGCCTCGTTTCGGTCGAAGATCGACCGATGGTCGTAGCCGCGGAGCTTCTCGACGCCCTCGATGAGGATGACCCGGTTCGGCTCGTAGGAGATGATCGCGCCCATCTTCTGCAGGACGGCGATCAGATCCATGATCTCGGGCTCGATCGCGGCATTCCGCAGCTCGGTGATGCCCTCGGCGCGCACCGCGGTCAGCAGGACCTGCTCCGTCGCGCCCACGCTCGGGTACGGCAGGGGGATGTTCGCGCCGTGCAGACGTGCGCCACCCGTGGACAGTCGGATGCCGCTCGGCAGCTTCTCGACGATCGCACCGAACTTGCGCAGCGCGTCGAGGTGGAAGTCGATGGGCCGGTCGCCGATGCGGCAGCCGCCGAGGTCGGGGATGAACGCCTGCCCGAGTCGGTGCAGCAGCGGGCCGCAGAACAGGATCGGGATGCGGGACGCGCCGGCGTGGGCGTCGATCTCCTCGAAGTGCGCCGACTCCACATCGCTCGGGTCGAACACGAGCGCGCCGGGCTCGTCGCCGTCGCTGACGCGCACGCCGTGCACCTCGAGCAGCGAGCGGACCACGGCCACGTCGCTGATCGCCGGGACGTCCCGCAGCACGCTCGTCGTCTCGCCGAGCAGGGACGCGACCATCGCCTTGGTGGCGAGGTTCTTCGCACCCTTCACGTCGACCCGCCCGCGCAGCGGACGGCCTCCTCGAATGGCGAGGACGTCTCCGGTGAGTGCAGGCACTGCGTCGGGGAGAGCGTCGCGCACGGGTGTCGTCATTCGGGGCCTCACTTCGTTCATCGGGGGCGGTTTTACCCCTGGCTCCCCCGCCCCCTCCGTGTCATGGAACGGGGAGGGTCCGCGGCCGCCACGACTCGCGACGGGCCTCGAACTGCGCGATCTTGTCTTCGTTGCGCAGCGTGAGCCCGATGTCATCGAGCCCTTCGAGGAGCCGCCATCTAGTGTAATCGTCGATCCCGATGTCGGCCTGGAAGGCGCCGAGCGAAGCGGTGCGCGCCTCCAGGTCGACGGTCATCTGCGCCCCGGGCTCCTGCTCGATCGCCGCCCAGAAGCGCTCCAGGTCGTCCTCCGAGATCGTCGCGGCGAGCAGGCCCTGCTTGCCCGAGTTTCCGCGGAAGATGTCGGCGAAGCGCGGGCTCAGCACGACCTTGAAGCCGAAGTCCCGCAGCGCCCAGACGGCGTGCTCCCGGCTGGACCCGGTGCCGAAGTCCGGGCCGGCCACCAGGATCGACGCGCCCTGGTACGCGGGCCGGTTGAGCACGAACTCCGGGTCCTGCCGCCAGCCGTGGAAGAGCGCATCCTCGAACCCGGTCTTGGTCACGCGCTTCAGGAAGACCGCGGGGATGATCTGGTCGGTGTCGACGTTCGAGCGCTTCAGCGGCGCGGCGATGCCCGTGTGGGTCGTGAACTTCTCCATGGTCAGACCTCTTCCGTCAGATCGCTCGGGCTGGACAGCGTGCCGCGGATGGCGGTGGCCGCGGCCACGAGCGGGGAGACGAGGTGCGTCCGCCCGCCCTTGCCCTGACGCCCCTCGAAGTTGCGGTTCGAGGTGGAGGCGCAGCGCTCACCCGGCGCGAGCTGGTCCGGGTTCATACCCAGGCACATCGAGCAGCCGGCGAACCGCCACTCCGCGCCGAAGTCCTTGATGACCTGGTCGAGACCCTCGGCCTCGGCCTCCAGCCGGACGCGGGCGGAGCCGGGCACGACCATCACCCGCACACCGTCGGCCTTCTTCTTGCCCTGGATGATCGAGGCGAACGCGCGCAGGTCCTCGATGCGGCTGTTGGTGCACGAGCCCATGAACACGGCGTCGACCGGCACCTCCTTCAGCGGCGTTCCCGGCGTCAGGTCCATGTACTCCAGCGCGCGCTCGGCGGCCGCACGCTCATTGGGGTCCGCGATGGCCGCCGGGTCCGGAACAGACGACGACAGCGAGCTGCCCTGCCCGGGGTTCGTGCCCCAGGTGACGAAGGGCTCCAGCTCATCGGCGTCGATGAACACCTCGGCGTCGAAGGTCGCGCCCTCATCGGTCGGCAGCGTGCGCCAGTAGGCGACCGCGTCCTCCCAGTCCTGTCCCTTCGGGGCGTGCGGGCGCCCCTCCAGGTAGGCGAAGGTCGTCTCGTCGGGAGCCACCATGCCCGCGCGGGCACCAGCCTCGATCGACATGTTGCAGATCGTCATGCGGCCCTCCATGGAGAGAGCGCGGATCGCACTGCCGCGGTACTCGAGCACGTAGCCCTGGCCGCCGCCGGTGCCGATCTTGGCGATCACCGCGAGGATGATGTCCTTCGCGGTGACCCCGGGTCGCAGCGTGCCCTCGACGTTGATGGCCATGGTCTTGAACGGCTTGAGCGGGAGCGTCTGGGTCGCCATGACGTGCTCGACCTCGCTCGTGCCGATGCCGAACGCCATGGCGCCGAAGGCGCCGTGTGTCGAGGTGTGCGAGTCGCCGCAGACCACGGTGATGCCGGGCATCGTCAGCCCCAGCTGCGGCCCGACCACGTGCACGATGCCCTGCTCGGCGTCGCCCAGCGAGTGCAGTCGCACGCCGAACTCGGCGGCGTTGCGGCGCAGCGTCTCGATCTGCGTGCGGCTGGTCAGGTCGGCGATCGGCTTGTCGATCTCCCAGGTGGGGGTGTTGTGGTCCTCGGTCGCGATGGTGAGGTCGAGGCGCCGCAGCGGACGCCCTTCGCTGCGCAGACCGTCGAACGCCTGCGGGCTGGTGACCTCGTGCACGAGGTGCAGGTCGATGTAGATGAGGTCGGGCTGTCCGTCCTCGCCCTTGACGACGAGGTGGTCGTCCCACACCTTCTCGGCGAGGGTCCTGGGGCGTGCGGACGAGGCTCCGGTGTCGGGGCTGGTCATGGCGTGTCTCCTGTGGCTGGCGGTTCGGCCCACGATGGACTCCGCGACGAGGAGGGGCTCTAGATCGAGGTCTCGCCGCGGCCGCTAAGAAGGAGCACGGTCCGCATGACGTCAGGTTACCACCGCTCGGACACGCCTCGACGCGCCGTGACACTCTGTTGCTCACCCGCCCGATCGAGAGGCCCGCATGACCGTCGACACCGCCCGCTTCGCCACCCGCGCCGTCCACGCCGCCCGGGGTCGCGAGACCGCCGCCCCGCGGGCCACGCCGATCTATCTGACCGCCGGGTTCGAGTTCGATGACTTCGACCACGCCGCCGGTCACTTCCAGACCGGGGCCGGCTTCGGCTACACGCGCACCGGGAATCCGACCGTGCACGCCGTCGAGCGTCAGCTCGCCGCCCTGGAGTCGGGTGCGGACGCCGTGCTGGTCGCGAGCGGACAGGCGGCCGTGACCACCGCGCTCCTGTCGGTGGTGGGCGCCGGCGACCACATCGTGTCGTCGACGCACATCTACGAAGGCACGCGCGGCCTCTTCCTCGACAACCTGGCGCGGCTGGACATCGAGACCTCGTTCGTGGACGACATCGCCGACCCCGCCGCCTGGCGTGCGGCCATCCGCCCGAACACCCGTGCCCTGTTCGCCGAGTCCCTCGCGAACGCACGCAACGACGTGCTCGACGTCGCGGCGGTCAGCGCCGTCGGCGAGGAGAGCGCGATCCCGCTGATCGTCGACAACACCCTCGCCACGCCCGCACTGCTGCGTCCCCTCGAGCACGGCGCGGCGATCGTCGTGCACTCGGCGTCCAAGTTCCTCGCCGGCCACGGCGCGGTGCTCGGCGGTGTCGTCGTCGACGACGGCCGCTTCGACGCGGAGCGTGCCGGCCACAACGCGCCGCATCTGGTGCTCCCGGGGCGCGGCGGCACTCCGAGCGTCGCCGCCCGGCACGGCGGCCGCGCACGCATCGCGTACGCGCGGGAGTCGGTCGCGCCGCGCTTCGGCGCCTCCCCCTCGCCCCTGAACGCATTCCTCATCGGGCAGGGCACCGAGACGCTCGAGCTGCGCGTGGAGCGGCAGTCCCGGAACGCGCTCGCGGTTGCCCGGTGGCTGGAGGCGCACGACGCCGTGGAGAGCGTCGACTACGTGGGGCTGCCGTCCCACCCGCATCACGCCACGGCCCTGCGGTACCTCGACGGCGGCTTCGGCTCGATCTTCACGTTCACGCTGTGCGGCGGGCTCGCGGCAGCACGCCGCTTCGTGGAGCAGGTGGAGGTGTTCACGCACATGACGCACATCGGCGACGTGCGCTCGCTCGTGCTGCACCCCGGCACGACGAGCCACGCGCAGCGCACGGAGGAGGAGCGCTCCGTGCTCGGCGTCGGCCCCGGGACGCTCCGCCTCTCGATCGGCATCGAGGACGTCGACGACCTCGTGGCGGATCTCGCGCGCGTGCTGGAGCCCGTGCGGGAGACGGTGTCATGAGCCGACCGCAGCACTTCGGGTGGTTCCTCGCCCGCGGATTCGGTCCGCAGGGCTGGGGCTATCCTTCTCTGGACTGGGACTACGACTGGACGCGGCCCGAGGTCTACCAGGAGGCCGCACGCACGCTCGAACAGGCCGGGTTCGACCTCGTCATCATCGAGGACAGCCCCTCCCTCGGGTCGCCCGAGACGCTCGACCTGCGCGTGCGCCATGCCTTCGGCGGGCCCAAGCACGACCCGCTGCTGCTGGCGCCGTATCTCTTCCAGGCCACGCGGCACCTCGGCGTTGTGCCCACGGTGAACCCCGCCGCATCGCTGCCGTACACGTCCGCGCGGCAGTTCGCCACGCTGCAGCACCTCAGCGGCCACCGGCTCGGGCTGAACGTGGTGACCGACACCGGCAGCGCCCGCCACTTCTCGGACGCGCCGCAGCTCGGCCATGACGAGGCCTACGACCGTGCCGAGGAGTGGCTGGAAGGCATCAGGCAGCTGTGGCGCAGCTGGGACGAGGGCGCGCTCGTGCGCGATCGCGAGACCGAGGTCTATGCGGACGGCGGTCGGATGCGCCCCGTCCGGCACCGCGGAACGCACTACTCCTTCGACGGCCCCCTCAACGCGCTGCCGTTCACCGACGGCGAGCCCGCGATCGTCTCCCCCGGCGGCTCCGGGCGCGGGCTGGGATTCGCCGGCGCGAACTCCGACGTCCAGCTCGCGCTGGCCCCGCTGCATGAGGCCTCGGTGCGCGACTACCGCGCCAGGGTGCACGACGCCGCCGTCGCGAACGGACGCCGTCCGGAGGACATCGCGATCCTGTTCGCCATCCAGCCCGTGCTCGTGGCCTCAGCCGAGGAGGCCGACCGGATCGTCGCCGCGTCCGCGCGACCGGACGAGGCCGCACTGCGGCAGATCGCCCGCAAGCAGTCCAGCGACCTGGAGACGGACCTCACGGCGCTGGACCTGGATCGGCCGCTCGACCTGTCCGCCTTCGGCGGTCATGTGTCCCGCGGCAGCATCCAGCGCCTGATCGGCGACCGCGGCGAGGAGGCCCCGCTCCGCGCGCACCTGACCGCGCTCGCCCGCACGGGCCGCATCGCCGACCGGACCGGGTTCGTCGGCACGGCCGAGGAGTTCGCCGACCTGATCGACGAGCTCGGCGAGTGGGGCAACGACGGCGTGCTGCTGTGGGGGGACTTCCACCCGGTCACGCTGCATCGCACGCTGGACGAGCTGGTGCCGATCCTCCGGCGACGCGGCATCCTGCGCCGCGAGTACGCGGAGGGCGGCCTGCAGGCGAACCTGCGCGCCTTCTGACGCGCAGGCCGCCCGGTGTCACTCCCCGACCGGGGCCTTGCGCTTCTCCGCGCGCTTCTCCCGCGACGACGCCACGAGGCTCGCCACGGTCGCGACGGTCATCGATACGAGGATCACGCCGAGGGACACCATGTTGTCGATGTCGGGCACCCACTCGACGTGCTGGCCGCCGTTGATGAAGGGCAGCTCGTTGACGTGCAGCGCGTGCAGGATCAGCTTGATGCCGATGAAGCCGAGGATCACCGCGATGCCGTAGTGCAGGTAGCGCAGGCGGTCGAGCAGGTCGCCCAGCAGGAAGTAGAGCTGGCGCAGACCCATCAGCGCGAAGATGTTCGCGGCGAACACCAGGAAGCCGTTGGTCGTGATCTCGAAGATCGCGGGGATCGAGTCGATCGCGAAGATGAGGTCGGTCACGCCGATCGTGATGAACACGATCACCATGGGCGTCCACATGCGGGTGCCGTCGACGGTCGTGCGGATCTTCGAGCCGTCGTAGGTCTCGCTGATGTCGATGCGACGGCGGAGCACCCGGACGATGAAGTTCTCGCGCTTGACCTCGTCGTCGTGGTCGCCCTCCGGCATGGCCTGGCGGATGGCGGTGTACACGAGGAACGCGCCGAAGACGTAGAAGATCGGCGAGAAGTTCTCGATGATCGCGACGCCCACGAGGATGAACAGGCCGCGGAGGATCAGCGCGATGATGATGCCCACCATGAGCACCTGCTGCTGCAGCCGGCGCGGCACCGCGAACTGCGCCATGATCAGCACGAACACGAACAGGTTGTCGACCGAGAGGCTGTACTCCAGCGCCCAGCCGGTGATGAAGTCGCCCGCGTTCTGCCATCCGCCCACGTTGCCGAGCAGCACCGCGAACAGCAGTGCGAGCGCCACGTAGAACACGACCCAGAGCGTCGACTCCTTGGTCGACGGGATGTGCGGACGCAGCCGGATGAGCAGAAGGTCGCCGATCAGGATGATCGTGAGCACGACCATCGAGGTGATCTCGAACCAGACGGGGATTTCCACGGGCGCTGTGCACCTTTCGAGGGGTCGGGTATGAGCCGAAAGTCTCTCCCCCGCACGGTCATGCGGCGCGCGCCCGGAGCAGCGATGTCGATGCTCGTGATGACGTTACGCGCGGAATCGGGATACTCCCTCTCGCCCGGGCAATGCTACCGGAGTCCCGGCGTCGAGCGGCGACCGGATCTGAGACGATGAGGCATCCGCCGACACTCTCCCCATGAGAGACAGAACGGAACCCCCATGCCCGTGCAGACGACTGACCAGAGGTGGGCGGCCCAGGCCGCGGCCGGCGACCAGAGCGCCTTCCGCGCGCTGTACCGTGCACATGTCCGCCCCGTGTACTGGATCGCGCAGGGGATCCTCGGATCGCCCGCGGACGCCGAGGACGTGACGCAGGAGACGTTCGTCGTCGCCTGGCGGAAGCTCCCCGGGCTGGAGCTGCAGGGCGAGTCGATCCTCCCCTGGCTCGCGACCATCTGCCGGTTCCAGGCGGCGAACCGCCTGCGACAGCGGCGGCGCGACCAGGCGCACACGACGGAGGCCCCCGACCAGGAGCTGCCGGATGCCGTGAGCGTGGAGGATCAGGTGATCACGGCGGCCCTCGCGGCACGCATCGCCGCCGAGGTGGGCAGCCTCAGCGAGCTCGACCGCGAGATCTTCCGGCTCTGCGCGTCGGAGGGCTATGCCTATCACGCCGCCGCCGCCGAGCTCGGGGTCACGCACGCGGTGGTCCGCAACCGTCTCTCCCGAGTGCGCACGCAGCTGCGCGGCGCCGTCCAGGAAGTGAGAGACGCATGAACGACCAGACCCCTGCCGACCTGTCGGCGCAGCCCGAGCTGCCTGCCCTGTCGGACGCGAGCGTGGAGCGCATCGAGCGGGCCGTGTTCGCCGAGATCGCGGGCGAGCGCGCACCGGTGAACCCCGCGCGCGAGCGCGCACGCCGCCGTCGGCGGCGGTGGCTCACCGGCGGAGGCATCGCGGCGGCCTTCGTGGTGGGAGTGCTCGTGACCCCGCCGATCCTGAACAGCGTCGGGGGAACCGCGACCTCCACAGCGGACGGCGGGGCCCCGACGGGATGGTCGGCGGTGTCCGGGAGCTCCGCAGACCGGAGCACCGAGTCGCTGCCCGGCACGCTGCCGGAAGGCACCGTCGCCGACGATCTCGCGCAGACGGCGGTCGGCGAGGACGCCAGGGAGATCATCGCGACCGCGCAGGCGACCGTCCAGGTGAAGGACATTCCCGCGGCCGCTGCGGATATCGCGGCGCTGGCCGAAGAGCACGGCGGCTACGTCGAGAGCACCGAGGTGAGCAGGGCGATGGCGATCGACGACGGCACGCAGCCGGCGCCCGCCAACGACGGCTACGGCTGGATCAGCATCCGCGTGCCCTCCGCCGACCTCACGGAGGTGATCGCGGCTCTCGGCGACAGCGGGGAGGTGCTGTCGTCCTCCGTCTCGAAGCAGGATGTGACCGCGGCGGCGATCGACCTGCAGGCCCGCGTCGACTCGACCCGTGCGTCGGTGCAGCGGCTGACGGAGCTCATGGCACAGTCCGGCAGCGTCTCGGAGCTGATCGAGGCCGAGGTGGCGCTCACCGACCGTCAGGCGCAGCTGGAATCGTACGAGCAGCAGCTCGCGGCGCTCGAGGACCAGGTCGCGATGTCCTCCCTTCAGGTGCAGCTGACCCGAGCGGTTACTCCGACCACGGCCGACCCCGCCGGCTTCGGCGACGGCCTGCTCGCCGGCTGGAACGGGCTCGTGGTGTCGCTGAACGCGTTGGTGATCGCGGTGGGCTTCCTGCTCCCGTGGCTCGCGGTCGCCGCTGTCGTCGTGCTGGTGGTGTGGCTGATCCGTCGAGCGCGTCGTCCCCGGCGGCCTGCGGCCACCGTGCCCGAGCCGTCGCCGATGGAGGAGTGA
>NZ_JALXPE010000068.1 GCF_025143365.1 Microbacterium sp. p3-SID336
AGGGCCCGCGTGTCGGCGCGACGATGCGTTCACAACTCCGGAGAAAACGCTCCGACACGCCGTTGCGTGGGCCCGATCGGCCCGGATCAGGCAGAATCTCCGGAGTTGTGAACGGCACCGGCCCGCGGCGCCTTCACCGGCAGCAGCAGCAGGAACCCCGCGATCAGCACGAGCACGATCCCGAGGATCCCGAAGGCCGTCTGGCTCGTCAGCACGATCAGCAGCGTCCAGGCGCCCGATGCCATCCAGCTTGCGGCGCGACCGGTCGTCGCGTACAGGCCGAAGATCTCGCCCTCCCGGCCCGCAGGGGTCACGCGGGCGAGGAAGGAGCGGGCCGCCGCCTGCGCCGGACCCACGAAGGCGCAGAGGATGAGCCCGCCGATCCAGAACACGAGAGCGCCCGCGTCGCGCAGCACGAACACCGTCAGCCCCGCGATCACCATCGCCCCGATCGAGCCGAGGATGATGCGCTTCGGGCCGAGCCGGTCGTCGAGGCGGCCGGCGAGGATCGTCGAGACTCCGGCGATGAGGTTGGCCGCGATGCCGAACACGATGATGTCCTGCGTGCCGAAACGGAACACGGCGGTGCCGATGATCGCGCCGAACGCGAACACGCCGCCCAGGCCGTCGCGGAACACGGCGCTCGCCAGCAAGTACCAGAACGTGGGGCGCGTCTGCTCGTCTCGGTAGAGCCCGGCGACGTCCTTCACCAGCAGCACGTAGGAGCGGAAGAAGCCCACCTTGCGTTCGGGGCGGCCCAGGGACGGCTCCGGCACGTTCAGGAAGATCGGGATGCTGAACACGATCGCCCACACCGCGCAGCCCACCGCGATCAGCCGGTATGCGAGGCCGTTGTCCGTCGACATGCCGAACCAGTCGAACGTGTCGAGCACCACCACGATGACCAGGGCGATGATGCCGCCGAGGTAGCCGAAGCCCCAGCCGAGACCCGAGATGCGCCCGACGTTCCGCGGGTTGGCGATGCCGATCAGCATCGCGTTGGAGTTGACCGCCGCGATCTCGCCGAACACCGACCCTGCCGAGATCAGCGCCACGCCCAGCCAGAACAGCGCCGGTCGCGGCTCCACGAACCACAGCCCCAGCATGCACAGGATCAGCGCCCCGGTGCCGATGCCCAGCCAGAGCTTCTGGCGGCCCGCGGCGTCGGCGCGCTGCCCGAGCACCGGCGCGAGCAGCAGGATGCCGAACGCCGCGATGGTCGAACCGAGACCCAGGCCCGATGCGAGGTCGGCCTCCGCCGCGACGCGCGCAGGGTCGCTGGGGTCGAGGGCGGCGATGTCCGGCGGGAGGAACGAGGCGCTCACCAGGTACAGCGCCGTGAACACGAACGTGAGGATCACGGTGTTGAAGGGCTGCGTCGCCCAGTCCCACAGCGCCCACGAATACACCTGCTTCTTCGGGGCGGGTGTGTCGCCGCGCAGGTCGAGGCCGACGACGGCGACGGCGCCGCTGTTCGCTGTCGCCACGGGCTCGGGGGTGCCCGCGGCGGATTCGGGTGAGCTCATGCTCGCAGTCTGGCGGCGGCCGGTGAACGCCCGGTGACGGCGCGCCGTGGGGAGTGCGCGGGGTGCGACCCCGCGGCCCGCGGATGCGTGGTCGCGCCTCCGTGGGGAGTGCGCGGAGTGCGACCCCGCGGCCCGCGGATGCGTGGGTCGAGCCTCCGTGGGGAGTGCGCGGGGTGCGGCCCCCGCGTCAGATCCCGGGACCGCGACGGATGCGCACGGGGCCGCGGGCATCCGCGGGTGCGCGGGTCGAGCGGTGAGCAACTGCCTGTCCGATTTCGGATGCGTGGGTCAAGGGTGCGGCCTCGACGCTCGCGGATGCGTAGGGTCGTCGCATGGGCGAGGAGAGCGGGCAGCAGGTGGTCGTGCTGTTCGAGGGTGCGAGCGACCGATTGGCGTTCGCGGCCCTGGCGCGCCGACGCGACGAGCCGCTGGACGGGGTGATGCTGTCCGACCTCGACGGGATCACCAATCTGCGGACTCGGCTGTCGGCGCTTCGCACGGAGCGCGGTGCACTGGTGCTCGGCCTGCACGACGCAGCCGAGACGGAGGGCATGATGCGGATGCCCAGCTCCTCCGACGCGGCGGTGCGCGAACCCATCCGGCGGGTGCTCGGCCGCCCCTCCGACGCGGCGGAGGGCGAACCCATGACGCGGGTGGTCGACCCCTCCGATGCAACGGTGGGCGAACCCATGACGCGGGTGCTCGGCCTCTACGATGCGGCGGAGGGGGCGTACGTCGCGCGGGTGCTGCGTGATCTCGGCGTGATCGACCCGGCGACGGGAGTCCCCGCCGACGGCGGCTTCTTCGGCTGCGAGCGCGACCTCGAGGACGAGGTCATCCGCGCAGCGGGCGTGCCCCTGGTCGAGGAGGCGCTGGCGGCGCGCGGCGAACTCGGGCGGTTCCGCGTCTTCCAGGGGCAGCCCGCCCAGCGCGGCAAGGCGGTCGCGGATCAGTTGCACCGCTTCGCGGGGACGGCAGCAGGGCGGAAGGCGCGGTTCGCGGCGGACATCGTCGAGCTGCTCCCGCTCGACCGCATGCCGCCCGCGCTGTCGGCGCTGCTCGCCGCGGTCCGTGCTGCCGTCGACTGACCGAGGGGGTCGAAGGGGACCCACAGTCCGCGCCGTCGTCGGCTGACCGAGCGGGTCGGAGGGGCCGAGCGCGGGGCACGGCGGATGCGGACGGGGCCGCTGGCGGCGCGGCGTCGGCTGACGAGGCGGCTGACCGAGGGGGTCGGAGGGGCCGAGCGCGGGGCACGGCGGATGCGGACGGGGCCGCTGGCGGCCCGGCGTCGGCCGACCGGGCCGGTCGACCGAGGGGGTCGGAGGGGTCAGAGCGCGGGGCCGCGGCGGATGCGCACGGGGCCGCGGGCGGCGGCGACATCCACGGGCTCGCCCTTCTGCGTCACCACGACCTCATCACGCGCGGCGAGTGTCGCCGTCACGCGTCGCACGTCGGCCATCCGCTTGCGCCAGGACTCCCCGCCGACCGCGCGGGCGACATCGCTCGGGCAGATCGACGACTCCGCGCGCTTGCGGGTGAGCGCACGGATGGCCGCGGCGATCCGCTCGTCGTCCGCCTCGCAGTCCCACCACGGGACGCCGCGCTCGCCGAGGGCTGTCTTCGCGTCGTGCACGCGGGCTCTCGCGTCGGGCTCGGCGGTCTTCACCGCGCGCCGCGCCGCCATGAGCTCATCCACCAGCTCCTGCCGCAGTTTTTCGGGGATGGACGGATCCGTCGCTCGCCATCGCCGCCCGTTCACGAGGATGTGGTGCCCGTCCGCGGTGTGCTCGGGCTGGTCCGGGTGGTGCCCGTCCGCGGTGTGCTCGGGCGGGTCCGGGTGGTGCCCGTCCGCCGTGTGCTCGAGCTGGTCCCCCCGTCCCACGTCACCGGTCTCGTCCTCCGCCATGCGGGAATCATCCCGCGGCCGGCGAGGCGGCGTCGAGCCCCTTGACGGGACGCACGCGGGTCGACGGGCGCCGTCGGTCTCACCGTCGTCGGCCGGCGAGGTACCACGCGGCGAGGATCGCGAGCCCGAAGAGGAGGTCGATGGCGGCGATACCGAGCAGATCGGGGGACACGGGCCAGGTCCCTGTCGCCACCAGCACGGCCTGGATCACCAGAACCGGCGCCATCGCGATCGCTGCGACCAGGGCGGGATGGAGTCGTCGTCTCATGGGCATGCCTCATCACTTGTCGCCGCCCGCCGTCGGGGACAACTCTAGATCCCCGCCGCGGCGACCCTCAGTACAGCGCGGCGAGCAGGTCGGCGAAGAGCTCCTCAGGGTCGCAGTCGACGCGGCGGCGCGTGAACCAGTCGCACACGTTGACGCAGTCGCGGTGCAGCAGATCGAGGCCCTGGGGGTTGGCGATCACGTCCACGATCTGCGGCAGGTCGATCACGCGTACCCGCCCCTCGTGCACGAGCAGGTTGTACGCCGAGAGGTCGCCGTGCGCGAAGCCCGCCCCCGCGAACACCCGCATCAGCTCCACGACCTGCGTGTAGTACTCCTGCAGCTCGCCGCGGTCGCCGCGCACCTGCGCGAGCCGTGGCGCCGCCGTGCCGTCGCTGTCGCCGAGGAACTCCATCAGTACCTCGGTGCCGCTCACCTGCACGGGATACGGCACCGGCGCGCCGAGCTCCCACAGCCGACACAGTGCCTCGAACTCCGCGAAAGACCACTGCGCCGCGGCGACGTCCCGCCCATGCGAGGTCTTCTTGGCGAGCGCCCTGGTGTCGCGGGTGTTCCGGGTCGCTCGGCCCTCCGTGTACACGGCCGAGCGGTGGAAGTTGCGGTTCTCGGCGTCGCGGTAGCGCTTCGCCGCCAGCAGGCTGTGCTGCGTCGGGTCTCCTGGCACGGCGCGTTCGAGCAGGAACACGTCGGCCTCCTTGCCGGTCTTGAGGATGCCGAGCTCGGTGTCGAGCGCCCCGGCGGAGGTCACGACCCACGACGGTCGCGGTTCGGGGCCGCGCTCGGACGGGGTGACCGCCGGCCACGTGGTCCAGCGCTGGTTCTCGCCGGGCTCGACATCGGCGAAGAACAGGACGGATTCGAGGGAGTCGAAGGGGGAGGCGTCGAAGGGGGAGGCGTCGAAGGACGCGGCTTCCGAGGAAGCGAAGGGATCGGTCACGGTGTGGCTCCGGGAGAGGGAGGCCACGCCGGATCAGGAGCGGGTGGCCTCGAGGGGAAGGTGGTCGGCGCAGGGCGCGACAACGACGGTGCTCATGTCATCGGCTCCTTCCGCGCGGGCTTCCCGGGCGACTCCCGGTGCGTCGTCGAGCCTAGGGGTGAGCGCGGGGCCGTGTCCAGGGTCGGACGATCGGTCGGATGCGCCGGACGACCGGTCGGGCGCAGCGCTCCCGGCCCTGCGAGCGTGGAAACATGACCACGACCGCCCCCGTCCCCACCGTGACGCCCACCCGCGCAGACCGCATCCGCTACGGCGGACTCATCGCCCTCATGATCATGGGGTTCCTCCTCGTGACGGCGGAGTTCCTGCCGAACGGCGTGCTGACCGAGATGGCAGACGGCCTCGGCGTCACCCCAGGGCAGGCCGGGCAGACGGTCACCGTCACCGCGCTCGTGGGACTCGTCGTCGCGCCCACCGTGGGGCTCATGTTCCCGCGCCTCGACCGTCGCTCGCTGCTCATCTGGATGGCGCTCGCCGCCGCCGTCTCCAACCTCGTGGTCGCCGTCGCGCCGAACCTGATCCTGGTGCTGCTGGCGCGGTTCCTGCTGGGCGCGGCGATCAGTGCCTACTGGACCATGTCGATCACGGTGGCTGCGCGACTCGCCGGTCCCGAGCGCCTGGGCCGCGGCGTGATGTTCACCTCGGCCGGTGTCTCCCTGGCCACGGTCGCGGGAGTGCCGCTCGGCGTGATGCTGAGTGAGCTCGTGGACTGGCGCATGGTGTTCGGGATCGCCGGAGTCCTGATGGCGGTGCTCGCCGTGGCCCTGCGCTGGGCACTGCCCTCGGTGCCGGCCGAGCGGGCGTCGAGCCTGCGGCTGCTCGTGGACACGGTCCGCCGCCCCGGCATCAGCCTCGGCATGCTCGGGCACGTGCTGGTGGTGCTCGGGCACTTCCTCGCCTACACCTACGTGCGGCTCGCCCTGGAGCGGATCCCCGACGTCGATGCCTCCACGATCGTGGTGCTGCTGGCCCTGTTCGGCGTCGGCGGGCTGCTCGGCAACATCTCGATCGGGCTCGTGATCGATCGGTCCTTCGCCTTCTTCGCGGTGTTCGCGCCGCTCGTGATCGCCGCCGCGGTGGCTTCGATGATGCTGTTCTCCGGCTCGATCGTCGCCGTGGGAGCGGTCGTGCTCGTGTGGGGCTTCTTCTTCTCGTCCTGGCTGATCGTGGTGAACACCTGGGTGGGCCACCGCATGCCGGATCGACTGGAGGCCGGCGGCAGCCTCGTGGTGGTCGGCTTCCAGGCGGCGATCACGCTCGCCGCAGGGCTCGGGGGGCTCCTCGTCGACACGCTCAGCGTCGAGCTCGTGTACACGATCGGCGCGGTCGCCCTGCTGCTCGGCGCGGTGCTGTTCGGCCTCTCGAACCGCCGCAGCGCCCGCGGCTGACCCGGGCGGGTCCGTTCATAACTCAGGAGTTTCTCCCCAGAACCCCCGCCGACGCGGCCTCTCGGCGGGTAGACGCACCGGATCTCCTGAGTTATGAACGGGCAGCCGGGCGGCCGGCAGCGGGCAGCCGGGCAGCGGGCGGCCGGGCAGCCGGGCAGCGGGCAGCGGGCACCGCGCCGCGGGTGGGTCGCTCCGGCCGGGCAGGCCGGGACGGAAGCGCGGAGTCAGGCCGGGACGAGGGTGTGCGCGGCGCGCCAGGAGGACGGCGTCATCCCGGTACGGCGGCGGAACGCGCGGCTGAAGCCCTCGTCGGACGCATAGCCCAGCTCGCGCGACACCTCGGACACGGTGCGGCCGGCATCGAGGAGGCGCTTGGCCGTGTCGATGCGCACCTCGGTCACGTAGTCGGCGGGGGAGCGGCCGACGGCGGCGCGGAACCGCTCCGCGAACGCCGAGCGCGACATGGCTCCGACGGCGGCGAGGCGCTCGACCGTCCAGTCGCGGCCGGGCTGCTCGTGGATGGCCTCGACCACGCGGTCGAGGAAGGGGTCGTTCGAGACGGATGGCCAGCCGGCGGGCGCGCAGCCGTTGGCCGCCCAGGCCCGGATGACGGAGAGCAGCACGGTGGTGGCCATCATGCGGCAGATAAGCGGATCGCCCTGGCGGGTGGCGCAGGTGATGGGGTCGACGATGCCCATGTTCTCCGCGAGCGCGGCCGCGGCGGGCTCCAGCTCGTCGAACCCGGTGACGACGAGGAACGGCGGGAGGAGGGCGGGGAGCGGCGAGGTGGCGTCGGCGAGCTCGATGTCCACGACCAGGAGCTCCGTGTCGGCATCGGCCTCGAGGGCGAACGGCTCGCCGCCGAGCAGGAGGAACGCGTCGCCGGAGACCAGGTGGTCACGGTGCCCGGGCTGCGTCACCGTGAGGGGCTGCGAGCCGGCGGCGACGTCGAGGCGGCAGCCGGAGCCGAGCGGAGGATGGCCGCTCACGCTTCCCGCGGTGACGTAGACCAGGGTGATGCGGTCGGTCGCGAGGGGGAGCAGCGCCCCCGTGGTCAGCTGCGTGCGACGCGCCACGCCGACCCGCAGGTCCACCGCGCCGAGCACGTGCGAGAGCGCGTCCGCATCCACCGTCACCATGCCTTCGGCAACGCCCCCGCCGCCCCTCCTATTCCGCGGGCCGCGTCCGCTCCTGTTCCGGCCCGCGCCGCTCCTGTCCCGCCCGCCGCGCCCCCCTGTCCCGCGCGCCGCGTCTCCTCCTGTCCCGCCCGCCGCGCCCCCTGTCCCGCGCGCCGCGTCTCCTCCTGTCCCGCCCGCCGCGCCCCCTGTCCCGCGCGCCGCGCCGCTCCTGTCCCGCCCGCCGCGCCCCCCTGTTCCGCGGGCCGCGTCCGCAGCTCGTCCGCAGCCGACCGGACGTCTCCCGTCGCCCATAGGCTTCGCGGATACGCTGGCGGGGTACCCCCCACCCGAGGAGTCCCGTGTTCCGCACCCCTGGCCGTCTGTACCGTGTTCTCGCGATCGCGGAGGCGATCACCTGGACGATCCTGATCTCGGCGCTCATCGCCCGCGCGGTCGGCGCCCCCGGCATCGTGGTGACGATCGGCGGCGGGATCCACGGCTTCGTCTTCCTCGCGTATGCGGCGACCGCCGTGCTGGTGGCGCTGAACCAGCGCTGGCACCCTGGCGTCGGCGTCCTCGCGGTCGTGAGCGCCGTCGTGCCCTACGCCACGATCCCGATGGAGGTCTGGCTGCACCGCACCGGCCGGCTCACCGGTGACTGGCGACTGGAGGCCACCGATGACCCTCGCGACCGCCGCTGGTACGACCGCCTGATGCGCTGGTTCCTCCGCCGCCCGTGGGTGCTGGCGGTGCTGCTCGTGGTCGGCATCGTGGCGCTCTACGTGATCCTGCTCCTGATCGGCCCTCCCGGCGGCAAGTGACCCGGGGCGCCCGTCAGCTGACGTTGAGGAGGTTCTTCGAGAGGACCTCCTCGGCGACCGGTCCGATCGGCTCTCCCTCGCACGTGACGATCACCCAGACGGCAGCGTCGGCCTGAACGAACGCCCGCGCCGCGATGAAGTAACCGAATCCGTTCACGGTGAAGTTGAACTGCCGATTCGCCACTCGCCGTTCAGAGCGCTGATACGGCAGGAACGTGCCGTCCGAGACGAACTCCTGGCCGAGCCAGTTCTCGCCCGCCCGCTGTTCCATGACGGCATCGGTCGCTTCCCGGTCGTCCATCCCGGCGGCGTCGCCGAGGACCCCGTCACGGAAAGTCGCCGTGCAGGTGCTGCGGGCGTTGGTGTATGACCAGCGACCGGGGTGATCCGACGGCTCCCGCTTCCATCCGCTGTCCGCAACGAATCCGTCGCCCCATTGGACCTCGGTCTCGGCTGTCAGCTGTTCCCCGTCCGCGAAAGCGAAGACGTCGGCGGCCGGGTGAGGGGACGAGGTCTTGGGCGGTAGTTCGTCCGTCCGCGTGGAGGGTGCAGCGCACCCGGTTGCGGTACTGAGGAAACCGACGAGAGTGAAGACGGCGGCGATGCGTCGCACGCAGGGGAAACGAGGCGAGGTGTGCAGGGTCATGGCTGGCGAGCCTAGGCAGGGAGGTGGTCCGGCGGACGACGCTGTGGATAACTCGCAGGTCCCGCTCACCAGGAAGTGCGTCGGACTGGCAGCCGGTGGCGATCCGCAAACTTGAGCCGAGCCATATCAACTTTGTTTGACAGCTCTGACGGTGAGGCGTACACTTGAGTCATCGCGACTCAGGTTTCCCTGATCGCCCCAGGTTTTCGGACCATCACAGACTTCCAACAAAGGAGAGAACACATGGCACGTGCTGTCGGTATCGACCTCGGAACCACCAACTCCGTCGTCAGCGTCCTCGAGGGTGGCGAGCCCAAGGTCATCGCCAACGCCGAGGGCTTCCGCACGACCCCTTCGGTCGTGGCCTTCACCAAGGACGGGGAGGTGCTCGTCGGCGAGACCGCGAAGCGCCAGGCCGTCACCAACGTCGACCGGACGATCGCCTCGGTCAAGCGCCACATGGGCACCGACTGGAGCTTCGACGTCGACGGCAAGAAGTGGACGCCGCAGGAGATCTCTGCGCGCATCCTCCAGAAGCTCAAGCGCGACGCCGAGTCGTACCTGGGCGACACGGTGACCGACGCGGTCATCACCGTCCCCGCGTACTTCAACGACGCCGAGCGTCAGGCCACCAAGGAGGCCGGTGAGATCGCGGGCCTCAACGTGCTCCGCATCATCAACGAGCCGACGGCCGCGGCCCTCGCCTACGGCCTCGACAAGGGCAAGGAGGACGAGCTCATCCTCGTCTTCGACCTCGGTGGTGGAACCTTCGACGTCTCCCTCCTCGAGGTGGGCAAGGACGACGACTTCTCCACGATCCAGGTGCGCGCCACCGCCGGTGACAACCGCCTCGGTGGTGACGACTGGGACCAGCGCCTCGTCGACTACCTGATCAAGCAGTTCAAGGAGACCACGGGCGTCGACGTCTCGGGCGACAAGATCGCGCTGCAGCGCCTCAAGGAGGCCGCGGAGCAGGCGAAGAAGGAGCTCTCCAGCTCCACGTCGACCAGCATCAACCTGCCGTACCTGTCCCTGACGGAGTCCGGCCCGGTGTCGCTGAGCGAGACGATCACCCGCGCGAAGTTCGAGGACCTCACGAAGGACCTGCTCGACCGCACCAAGAAGCCCTTCGAGGACGTGATCCGCGAGGCCGGCATCAAGGTGTCCGACATCGACCACATCGTGCTCGTGGGTGGATCGACCCGTATGCCCGCCGTCGCCGAGCTCGTCAAGCGCGAGACCGGCAAGGAGGCCAACAAGGGCGTGAACCCGGACGAGGTCGTCGCCGTCGGCGCCGCCCTGCAGGCCGGTGTCCTCAAGGGTGAGCGCAAGGACGTGCTGCTCATCGACGTGACCCCGCTGTCCCTCGGCATCGAGACCAAGGGCGGCATGATGACCAAGCTCATCGAGCGCAACACGGCCATCCCGACCAAGCGCAGCGAGACCTTCACCACGGCCGACGACAACCAGCCGTCCGTCGCGATCCAGGTCTTCCAGGGCGAGCGCGACTTCACGCGCGACAACAAGCCGCTCGGCACGTTCGAGCTGACCGGCATCGCCCCGGCTCCCCGCGGCATCCCGCAGATCGAGGTCACGTTCGACATCGACGCCAACGGCATCGTGCACGTGTCCGCGAAGGACAAGGGCACCGGCACCGAGAAGTCGATCGTCATCTCCGGCGGCTCGTCGCTGTCGAAGGAGGACATCGAGCGCATGGTGCGCGAGGCCGAGGAGCACGCCGCCGAGGACAAGGCGCGTCGTGAGGCCGCCGAGACCCGCAACCAGGCGGAGACCCTCGCCTACTCGATCGACAAGCTCATCACGGAGAACGAGGACAAGCTCCCCGAAGACGTGAAGACCGAGGTCAAGGGCGATGTCGACGCGCTGAAGACGGCTCTGGCCGGCGACGACGACGAGGCCGTGAAGACCGCGTTCGAGAAGCTGAACCAGTCGCAGTCCAAGCTCGGCGAGGCCATCTACGCCTCCTCGCAGGCGGATGCCGCCGCCGGCGCTTCGGCTGACGGCGAGGCCCCGGCCGGTGACGCCCCCTCCTCCGAGGAGGACGTGATCGACGCCGAGGTCGTCGACGACGAGGACGAGAAGAAGTAACCATGACCGACAAGAACTTCGACGAGAACCAGAATCCTGAGTCCGCCGAAGGTCGCAGCGAGGGGTCGGACGCTCAGGCGTCCGGCCCCGCGCCGCAGAACCCGGACTCCCGCGAGGCGAAGGCCGCCGAGGGATCGGACGAGACGCCGGTCGACGGCGCCCCGGACGACCTCACGGTCGACGACATCCTCGGCGCCGCGCAGACGGCTGACGCCGCCGCCGGCGACGCGGCCATCGCCGACGCGGAGAACGCTCTGCTCAACGACCTCAAGCGCCTGCAGGCCGAGTACGCCAACTACCGCCGCCGCACCGAGGAGCAGCGCCAGGTCGAGATCGAGCGCGCGAAGGGCGAGGCCGCCAAGGGCCTCATCCCCGTGCTCGACGACCTGGGCCGCGCCGAGCAGCACGGCGACCTGGTGGAGGGCAGCCCCTTCGCCGTGATCGCCGAGAAGGTGCGCGCGGTCGTGGAGCGGCTGGGCGTGGTGGCCTACGGCGAGAAGGGCGAGGAGTTCGACCCCCAGCGCCACGAGGCCATCTTCCAGCAGCCGACCCCCGGCACGGAGAAGACCACCGTGCTCGAGGTCGTCGAGGTGGGCTACCGCCTCGGCGAGGTCGAGCTGCGTCCTGCGAAGGTCGTCGTCGCCGTCCCTGCGGAGTAGGTGATCGATGGCCAGCCAGGATTGGTTCGACAAGGACTTCTACAAGACTCTCGGCGTCTCGAAGGACGTCAGCGACGCTGACCTCAAGAAGACGTACCGCAAGCTCGCGCGCAAGTACCACCCCGACTCCAACCAGGGTGATGCCAAGGCCGAAGCCAAGTTCAAGGAGATCAGCGAGGCCTACTCGGTGCTCTCCGATGCGGAGCAGCGCAAGGAGTACGACGAGATCCGTGCCATGGGCTCGGGCGCTCGCTTCACGGCGAGCGGTTCGGGTGCCGGCGGGTTCGAAGACGTGTTCAGCCGATTCGGCCAGCAGGGGCGCGGGCAGAGCGCCGACTTCGAGGACATCTTCGCGATGTTCAACCAGGGGCAGGGCGGGTCGTTCGGCGGCGGCCGCTTCGGTCAGCCGAGCGGCGGCTTCCGCGGCTTCGGCGGTCCGCAGCGGGGCGCCGACGTCACGGCGCGCACCACGCTCGACTTCGTCACCGCCGTGCAGGGTGAGACCATCACGCTGCAGGGCGAGGACGGCAAGCCGTTCAAGGTGAAGATCCCCGCGGGTGTCGCCGACGGGCAGAAGATCCGGCTCCGCGGCCGCGGTCGGCCCTCGCCGGACGGCGGGGAGAGCGGAGACATCGTGGTGCAGATCACGGTGCGCCCGCACCCCGTGTTCACGCGTGACGGGCTCAACCTGCGGGTCGTGGTGCCGGTGACCTTCACCGAGGCCACGCTCGGCGCGACCATCGAGGTGCCGACGCTCGGCGGCGACGTGGTCAAGCTGCGCGTCGCGCCCGGCACCCCCTCCGGGCGGGTGCTGCGCGTCAAGGGCCGCGGTGTCGTGACCTCGAAGGGCACGGGCGATCTGCTCGCCGAGCTCCAGGTCGCGGTGCCGACGCACCTCGACGACGCCGCCCGCGAGGCGCTGGAGAAGTTCCAGCAGCTCGAGCCGCAGGAGAATCCGCGGGCCGAGCTCATGGCGAAGGCACGGCGATGACCGCGAGTTCGCGTGGCGTCATCGGTGTGCGCACCGGGTCGGGCTGCTCCGTGGAGGAGCTGCCCGGTCCGGCGCGCCCGGTGGCCGTTCCGACCGTGCGGGGGGAGGGGGATGAGGCGTGATGGATGCGGACACCCCTGTCTTCGCGATCGCCGCGGCGGCAGAGCTGTCGGGGCTGCACCCGCAGACGCTGCGTCAGTACGACCGCATCGGGCTCGTGGTGCCGGGGCGGACCTCGGGCGGCTCGCGCCGCTACTCCTCGCGCAACATCGAACAGCTGCGTGAGGTCGCCCAGCTCTCCTCCGAGGGGGTGAGCCTGCCCGCGATCGCCCGGCTGCTCGACCTGGAGGACGAGAACCGGATGCTGCGCGGCCGGGTCGCCGCGCTGGAGAGCGCCCTGCGCGCCGAGCGGGAGAACCGCCCCGGCGTGCGCGTGTTCGCCGCCGGATCCGCGGGCGTCGTGCCCGTGCCGGGCGGCCGCCGTCTGCGCCGTTCCACCGAGCTCGTGCTGTGGAACCCGCGAGGCTCCGCCTGAGCCGCGGCCCCGCGCTGAGCCGCGGCCCCGCGCTGAGCCGCGGCCCCGCGCTGAGCCGCGGGCTGGTGCGCGGCCGCGTCCAGCGGACGGAAAACAAGCCTTCCTAGCGTGTAGAGCAGGGAATCCCCCCTGGTCCGCGCCGTGCGCGGGTGTCCTGCCACGAAGGAAGAACTCCTCATGACGAACACCACAGCCCTCCGCCCCGCTCCCTCACTGGGACTCCTGATCCTCCGGGTCGTGACGGGAGCGATCTTCGCCGCCCACGGCGCGCAGAAGATCTTCGAGTACACGATCCCCGGCACGATTGGCAGCTTCGCCGGGATGGGGGTGCCGCTGGCTGAGATCGCCGCGCCCGTCGTCGCGTTCGTCGAGCTGATCGGCGGGATCCTGCTGATCCTCGGCTTCCTGACCCGACCCGTCGGCATCCTGCTCGCGGCCGACATGGTGGTCGCACTCCTGCTCGTGCACCTGCCCGCCGGGCTCTGGGTGGGTGAGGGCGGCTACGAGTTCGTGGCCGTGCTCGGCGCCGCCGCCCTGGCTCTCGCCCTCACCGGCGCTGGGCGCTACTCGCTCGACGGAGCCGTGCTGCGCGGCCGCGCTCCCGCCTGGCTCGCCTGAACCCTGCGATGGGTTCGCGGGGTCGGGGCAGGACTCCGGCCCCGGCCTCGCCGCGCGCGGGTGCTGCGCAGCCCTATGTGCGAGGCGTGCTCCCGAGCCCGCGCTGACCGCGCTCACGCTCCACTCAGCTCGTGGCGTCGCAAATTCACCCCCACGGCGCAGGGATTTCCGGAACGCGTGCGACCTCGCGCGGAAACTGCGCCGTCGTGCGACCTCCCGCCCCCTAGCGCTAGGCCTCGTCCTCGCTCCGGTCCATGCCGATGCGGCGCACGAGCACCCAGGTGTTGCCGGCCTCGCTGGGCACGTGCGTGAACTCGTCGAGCGCCGCCTGCGACAGCGCCAGACCGCGGCCACTCTCGCTCTCCTCGCCCGGCATGGACACGGCGTCCCAGTCGATGGGTGCGGGCGGGGCGGTGTCGCGGATGTAGGCGCGCAGCTCCTCGGCCGAGGCACGCACGTCGATGCTCAGTACGACGTCGGTCTGCTCGTTGTGCTGCGCGATGTTCGTGGTGACCTCGCTGAGGGCCAGGGTGAACAGCACCTGGTCCTCGGCGGGCACCTCCGGGGCCGCGGCCCAGAGGCGGTCGAGCGCGTCCAGCGCACTGTCGACCAGGGCGAGCCCGGCGGGCCCGTCCACGTGGAAGGCCCGGCGCTCAGTGTCCATCGAACGCCGATTCCGGCGTCGGGAAGTCGCGCAGCACGCGGTCCAGGTTGGTGAGCCGGAGGACCGTGCGCACCGCGTCCGGCACCGCCGCGATCCGCAGGTCGCCGCCGGCCACCCTTGCGCTCTTGAGCCCGCCGACCAGGGCGCCGAGCCCGGAGGAGTCGACGAACTCGGTGCCGCTCAGGTCGATCACGATGCGGGGCTGCCCTGCAGTGACCAGGTCGCTCACGGCGTTGCGCAGCTGCGGCGCGCCGGACGCGGTCAGGCGGCCCGTGATCGCCACGACGGCATAGCCGTCTCTGCTGTCAGTGCTGACGTTCATTCGACTGCTCCTCGAGGATGCTGGCGGCGGGGCCGCGGTAGCGCGCGGCTTGGATGATGACGCTGAGGACGACCAGGTCGTACAGGACCCAGGCGGTGTTCACGAGGGTGCCGGTGCCGTCGGCCGTGCCGAGGAACACCCGGGTCACGCCGATGACCAGCGCGATCGCGAGCACGACCATCGCGGTGAGCTGCGGCCAGATCTCGCCCCACGGGACACCGCGCGGGTCGCGGCCGTCCTTCCGGGTCACGGCGAACGACAGGGGTCTGCCGAGCACGACGTTCGCGAACGCCGTCCAGCACGCGCGGATCCATACGGGGAACAGCGCGAGCGAGTACTGCTGGCCGCGCCAGGTGCGCACTCCCTTCGCCACCACCAGGAACAGCGCCTGGTTGATGAGGAAGTACGGCAAGAACCGCGCGAAGAAGTCGACCGACCAGGCGGTGACCGGCAGCACCCCGAACACCAGGTAGATCACGGGCGCCGCGAGGTACACGATCGCCGCGAACCCGGAGAGGTAGCTCCACATGGTGGCGAAGTACATCAGGCGCTGCCCGGCGCTGAGCCCGCGCTTGACGAGCGGGTTGTCCCGCAGCATCACCTGCAGCGTGCCCTGAGCCCACCGCAGCCGCTGGGTGAGCATGGTGCGCAGGTCCTCCGGCGCGAGGCCGTGCGCGAGGATCTCGTGGTGGTAGACGCTGCGCCAGCCGAGGGCGTGCAGCTGCATCGCGGTCGCCATGTCCTCCGTGACCGAGATGGTCGCGAGCGGGAGGATGGGCTGCGCCTCGTCGCCGCGGTCGAGCCGCAGGGTGTCCAGCAGCCCGCGGACGGCCTCCACCGCGGTGATGGGGGAGAGGTCGGACGAGGCGAGCGCGTCGAGCCCCGCCTCGTCGACGACGACCTGGCCCAGCTCGGCGTCCTGCTGCAGGGGCAGGGCGCCGATCTCGTCGAGGTCGGCCCTGATCCCGGCGAGGTCCTGCGCGACGAGGATCCGGGAGGCGCGGTCGACGGCCTCGCCCACGCGCGCGGCGACCTCGGCCACCGAGTCTCCGGCGGCGAGGTCCTTGCGGCCCTGGGAGATGGCGATGCGCAGGGCACCCAGCTCGGTGGCGAGTGCGGGGCTGGCGGCCGTGTCCGCCTCGCGGGCGATCATGGTCTCCGCGGCCTTGAGGGCCTTCGTCGCCGACTCGGTGACGTCGCGCACATACCCGACGATGCCGAGCTGCATGAGCGCTTCCCGACGCAGCACCGCGTTGGAGCCGCAGAAGAACGCGGCGTTCCAGCCGTCCTTGCCCTGCTGGATGGGTCCGTAGAACAGCGGCGCCTGGCTGCCGAGGGGGTCCGCCTCCTCCACGTTCACGAACCACTGCGGGGTCTGCACCAGCGCGACCTCGGGGTCGTCGGCGAAGTAGCCCAGCGTGCGGTGCAGGATCAGCGGGTCGGGCACCTGGTCGGCGTCGAGGATCAGCAGGAACTCGCCGTCGGTCTGGAACAGGGCGCTGTTCAGGTTGCCGGCCTTCGCGTGGCGGGGCTTGCCCGTCCAGTCCTCCGAGCGGGTCAGGTAGCCCACCCCGGCCGCCCGGGCCTCGGCTTCCAGTTCCGGCCGCGAGCCGTCGTCGAGGATCCACGTGGAGTGCGGGTAGGCGATGCGCTTCGCGGCGCGGGCGGTCGTCATGACCAGCTCGATGGGCTCGTCGTACGTGGTGATGAAAACGTCCACGGTGCCCTGCGGCGGCGACACGGGCGCCGGCCGTTCGCGCGCTCGCCACATCGTGAGGCAGAACAGGAAGGTGTCGATGAGGCTGTAGGTCTCGGCGATGACGAGCGGCACGGCGATCCACCAGGCCGACCAGTTCACCGACTCCAGCCAGCGCCACGCCACGTAGTTCACGCCGAGGAGCACCGACAGCAGAGCGAGGACGCGGATGGTCGCGAACCGCGCGGTCATGCGTCCCTCCGGACGACCACGACCGTGATGTCGTCGGTGGCCCTGTCGTCCGAGTTCGCCAGGCGCAGCGCCTCCTGCACCGCGCCGTCCGGCCCGAGCGCGGTGAGCACACGGTCCACGTGGCCGAAGGGGTCGTCCTCGTCGAGCACGTCCAACAGCCCGTCGCTGCAGCAGATGAAGGTGTCGCCGGGGTCGAGTCTCGTCATGATCGGCTCGCGCGGCTCGGCGACGCCCATGCCCATGCCCAGCGGCAGGTTCTTCGAGCGCAGCGGCGTCCACGAGCGGTCGGCGCGGATCACGAACGCCAGACTGTGCCCGGCGTCGATCACCTGCAGCTCGCCCGTGGAGGGCTGCAGCTCGGCGACGGCCGCTGTCACGAACATCGAAGTGTCGGCGAGGTCCTCCTCCAGCAGCCGGTCGACGTCGGCGACCGCGGTGGCGAGGGAGCGTTCGGGGGCCGTGCGCAGCGAGGCGCGGACGGTGGCGGCGACCAGCGCCGGCCCGGTGCCCTTGCCCATGGCGTCGGCGAGCGTGACCCGCAGCGCGTCGCCGTGCTGCGCGAAGTCGAAGTAGTCGCCCGCGAGCGTCCCGCGGGGGGCGGCGCCGGCCGCGATCGTGTAGCCGTCGATCTCCGGCAGCACGCGGGGTCGCAGCGCCCGCTGGACGATCGCGGCGTGGTCGATGTCGGCGTCCTGCGCCAGCTCCGTCTGCACCCAGAACGCGAGGTCGCGCAGCAGGTCCGCCTGCGCGTCGGTGAACGTGTGCGGCTCGGTGTCGAGCACGCACAGGGTGCCGACGGGCTCCCCGCCGGGGGCGTGCAGCGGATGCGCAGCGTAGAACCGCAGGTGCGGGTCGCCCGTGACGAACGGGTTGTCGGCGAAGAGGTCGGTCGTGCTCGCGTCCTCCACCACCACCGTCCGGTCCTGCGACACGGTGTAGTCGCAGAACGAGTCCTGTCGCGGTGCCTCGTTCCCCCCGAGGCCGATCTGCGATTTGCGCCACTGCCGGTCGCGGTCGATCAGCGAGACGCTGACCATCGGCACGCCGAACATCTCCTTCGCCAGTCGTGCCACCCGATCCACCCGCTCATCGGGTGGTGTGTCAAGGATCCCCAGTTCCTCGAGCGCTTGCTGTCGCCGTCGCTCGTCGAACATTGCTCCGCCCCTCCTACGTCGCTTCCCCACATCCTACGGAGGAACCGAGCCCGCGGCGCCAGCCCGACCTCCGCGCGTTCAGGTGAACCACAGGAAACGCTTCTGCGCAAGCCCGGTGGCGAAACGCTTCTCCCGTCCTAGCATCCGGAGCACAAGGACCGGTCCGCCGGCTGTGCCTCCCCCCGTCGCGCAGCCAGGGCGGCCGGCACCGTCATCCGGCGTGCCTTCGAGAGCGGGCACCACGGTCTCTTCGGCGCGCTCCCGCGCGTCGTCGCACAGCAGAAAGGAGGCGGTGGATGCCGCACAGAACGCGCACTCGCGACCGGTACAACCGTCGCGAGGCCCTCGCCGGCTACCTCTTCATCTCGCCCTGGATCATCGGGTTCCTGGTGTTCACGGCGGGCGCGATGGTCTACAGCCTCTACATCTCTTTCAGCAGCTACAACCTCGCCACGAACACCGCCCGACCGATCGGCATCGACAACTACGCGAACCTGTTCGAGGATCCGCGGGTCGGCGTCTCACTCGCGAACACGCTGTTCTACGTGGTGATGGCCGTGCCGCTGGAGATCGTGTTCGCGCTCGTGCTGGCCATGCTCCTGAACCGGGTCGGCCGCGGCGCCGGGTTCTTCCGGGTGCTGTACTACCTGCCGAAGATGACCCCGGCGGTCGCGACCGCTGCCGTGTTCTTCCTGCTGCTGAACGGCAACTCGGGCGCGATCAACCAGTTCCTGCGCCTGTTCGGCATCCAGGGACCGCAGTGGCTGGTGGATCCCGCGTGGGTCAAGCCGAGCATCGTGATGATGACGCTGTGGACGGTCGCCGGCACCATGGTGATCTTCCTCGCCGCGCTGAAGAACGTGCCAGTGGAGCTGTACGAGGTCGCGTCGCTCGACGGTGCGGGACCGATCCGCAAGTTCTTCGCGATCACGCTGCCGATGATCTCGGGGGCGATGTTCTTCAACGTGATCGTGCTGTCGATCGCGGCGTTCCAGATCTTCGACCAGGCGTACCTGCTGTTCTGGCGGGACCAGAGCAACTCCTCGCCGGAGGCGTCGCTGTTCTACGCGATCTACCTGTTCCAGCAGGCGTTCCGGCAGTTCAACTTCGGCTTCGCGGCCGCGATGGCCTGGCTGCTGTTCGTGATCATCATGCTCATCACGCTGATCCAGGTGAAGGTCGGCAACCGCTTCGTCTACTACGAGGGAGACCGCTGATGTCCCAGACCGTGCGTCAGGTCCCCGTCGAGGCGGAGCCCGAGGAGACCGCAGGCACCTTCACGACCACCGTCCCCGCGCCGGCGCGCTGGCGGCGCCGTCTGCGGCAGCCGAAGAGCCTCGCGGGGCGGATCGTGCTGAATGTGATCCTGGTGCTGTTCGGGCTGCTGTTCCTGTACCCGTTCGTGTGGCTGATCGCGGCGAGCCTCAAGCCGCGCGGCGAGGTGTTCGACAACGCGCTGATCCCGAAGACGTTCGTGCCGGAGAACTACGTCGAGGTGTGGAATCAGCTGCCGCTGCTCAGCTGGATGGGCAACAGCATCGCGATCGCGCTGCTCGCCGCGGGGACCGTGGCGATCTCGAGTTCGATCGTGGCGTTCGGCTTCGCGTACTTCCGCTTCCCTGGTCGCGGGCTGCTGTTCGGGCTGGTGCTCGCGACGATGATGCTGCCGGGCGCGGTGACCATGATCCCGATCTACCTGATCTGGAAGGAGACCGGGCTGCTCGGCACCTGGGTGCCGCTGTGGGGCATGAACCTGTTCGGCTCGGCGTTCTACATCTTCCTGCAGCGGCAGTTCTTCCTCGGGCTGCCACGGGAGCTGTTCGAGGCGGCGCGGCTCGACGGCGCGAACGCGTGGGGGCTGTTCTGGCGCATCGCGATGCCGCTGTCCATCCCGTCGTTCGTGATCGTGTTCCTGTTCGAGTTCCAGGCCAGCTGGAACAACCTGCAGGCCGCGCTGATCTACCTCAACGCCGGGTCGGTGGACGAGTTCACCGCACCGCTCGGCATCGCCTACGCCATGACCAAGTACAGCCCCACGGCGGGCGGTCACGGCGACTACCAGTACGTCATGGTCGCGTCGCTGCTGGTGACGCTGCCCATGCTCATCCTCTTCGCCTTCGGGCAGCGCTCCTTCATCGAGGGCGTCGCGACGCAGGGGCGCAAGGGATGACACCGAACCACAGATCGAAAGGAGCAGTCATGCGCTCACGCATGCTGGGAATCACCGCGGTGGCCGCGGCCACCGTCCTCGTCCTCGCCGGCTGCGGCGGGGGAGGAGGGGGCGACCAGGCCACCGACGCCGACTTCGACACGGAGCCGAGCGGGACGCTGAAGGCGTGGGGCTTCGAGAACGCCGACGACGTGGGCACCTCGCGCATGGACTACGCCGCCGAGCAGCTGGACGGCGTGGAGATCGACCTCGACGCGACCGCGTTCGACGCGCAGAAGTTCACGACCCGCATCGCCAGCGGCGACGTGCCGGACGTGGTGCAGATGGACCGGCGCTACGTCACCACGTATGCCGCGCAGGACCTCATCATGCCGCTCGACGAGTGCTTCGCCGCGCACGACGTCGACCCCCGCGACCACTGGTACCCGTTCGTGGTGGACGACGTCGCCTACGAGGACGCGGTGTGGGCGGTGCCGCAGTTCTACCAGCCGCCCGCGATCCTGCTGAACAAGGCGGTGCTCGACGAGGCCGGTGTCACGGCGGAGGAGATCGACACCTCCCAGCCGGACGTGCTGCTGGGCGCCATCCAGAAGATGTACCAGGAGTCGGGCGGCGTGCCGTCGCGGCTCGGGTTCGATCCGGTCGCGACCGGCCAGGCCGGCCTGTGGATCCTCGGGATGGGCGGGCAGCTGAACGACGCGGACGGAGCGCCCACCCTGGACGACCCGAGCAACGTCGCGGGCGTGGAGATGCTGAAGCAGATCACCGACGCGCAGGGCGGATTCGCAGCGGTGAAGAGCTTCACCGACTCGTTCGACACGTTCGGCGACCAGAACCAGTTCGTGGCGAAGCAGGTCGGGGCGCAGGTGAACGCGCAGTGGTACCCCAACGTGCTGAGCCCCTACGCCGACCAGATCCAGCTGGAGGCGGTGCCCTTCCGCAACAGTGACGGCGAGCCCTTCTCGGTCGCGTCCGGCACCGCATTCGTGATCCCCGCCGGGGCGAAGAACCCCGCGGCGGCGTGTGCGTGGATGGTGGAGCTGACGTCGGACGACGCATGGACGGCGGCGGGCGAGGCCAGGGCCGAGACGCTGGAGTCGGAGGGCGGCATCAACACCGGGCTGTTCACGGGTTCGCCCGCGGCCGACCAGTCGATCCGGGAGACCTTCGTGACCGAGAGTGGCAACGCCGGGTTCGACCAGGTCATCGCCACGTACTACGACGTCGTGGGCTACGGCCAGTCGTTCGGTTCGTCGCCTGCGGGGCAGGAGATCCAGAACGAGCTGAACAACGCCGTCACCGCGGCGCTGCTCGGCGACAAGTCGCCCGAGGACGCGCTGAAGGAGGCGCAGGACGCCGCGATGCGCGCCTACGAGAACGCCACGGCAGGCTGAGACCCGGAGGGGGCAGTG
>NZ_JALXPE010000069.1 GCF_025143365.1 Microbacterium sp. p3-SID336
GCGCCCGCCGGGGCGGCCCACGGCGAAGTTCTCCACGATCATCGAGGCGAGCGGCGCGAGGTCGCTGAGGCCCGACCCCTCGAAAGTCGTCAGACGCAGCCAGTCCGTGCCGACGCGGAGGTCGAGCACGGCGCGGCCGAGCTCGTCGCTTCCGGAGAGCGCAGCATCGGCGCCCTCCACCTCCACCTCCTCCTGGCCCTCGATCCGGTCGAACGCCCAGGCTCCGCCGGGAAGGGTCGTGATGGTCAGATAGCCCTGGGCGCTGTATTCGTCCTCGCCGGATGCGTAGTAGCAGATGCGCGAGCCGTTGACCGTCTGGTAGACCTCGGACGGGATCGACCAGCCGCCGAACGCGTCGATCACGTGCACCTCCGAACCCAGCTGGCCGGCGAACTCCTCCGTGGTCAGGAAGCGCGAGCACTCGACGCCGGCGACCGCGCTCTCCGGAATCTCGACCTCGCGCAGCGACGAGGCCGCGGACGCGCCCAGGCGACGAAGCCCCTCCGCGATCGTCTCGGCATCGTCGGGGCCGAGGGACGGGTCGACGACCATGCCCGACACCAGCACCTCGCCGTCGACGACCTGGAAGAAGCAGTACCCGCCGACCTCGCAGCGGGACTCCTCGCCGAAGTAGCCGCCGCGCGACTCGGCGCCCTCGATGAGCGCCGTGGCGCCGGGCGCGATCGTGACCTCCCAGTTGCGGTCCGGCGTCCCCGACGAGCAGGCGATGCCGCCCGCGCGCTGGAACATGTGCTGCGCAGGGCCCGGATACCAGCTCGGCGCCGACCACACGCCGAGCACCTCGGCGACCTCCGCCTCGGACGCGCCGGCCGTCGCCGTCATCTCGGCCGCGACCTCCGCGCACGTCACGTCGAACGCCGGGGTCGGAGCGACCGCGGGTTCCGGGGTGGGGGTGGGCGATGCCGAAGCGGTCGGCGTCTTCGTGGGCTCGACCTCCGGCTCGGGGGCGCACCCGGAAAGCAGCAGCAGGGCCACGGCCCCGAGGGCCAGGAGGTGACGGTGTCGCATGCTCTCAGCCTAGGGCGGAGGGCCGCGCCGACCCGGGACCGCGGCGGCGATCCCGGGGGACGGTCACTCCCCGCGCGAGACGCGGACCATCTCGTCGCGCGGCACCACCTTGACCCGCGCACGCTCCTGCGGAGCTCCCAGCGCGATCTCGTGCTCGTCGAGGCGGTGCCAGCCGTCGAGGTCCGTCCACGCCACACCGCGCTCGGCGAGGAGAGCGGGGATCGCCTCCTCCGACGGGTCCTCCGGGTGCCACCACGAGCCCTGGTCGTTGATCACGTGCCGGACGGTCTCCATCGCGTCGGACTTCGTGTGGCCGATGAGGCCGACCGGGCCACGCTTGATCCAGCCCGTCGCGTACACCCCGGGCACGCGCTCGTTGGAGTCCTTCGCCAGCACCTGACCCTCGCGGTTCGGGATCACGCCGTGCTTCTTGTCAAACGGCACACCGGGAAGCGGCGAGCCGAAGTAGCCGATCGCCCGGTACAGCGCCTGCACCGGGACCTCGCGCAGCTCGCCGGTGCCGATCGCGCCGCCCTGCCCGTCCGGCTTCGTGCGTTCGTAGACGAGGGCGGCCACGCGGCCCTGCTCGTCCGTGCGCACCTCGACGGGCTTGGCCCAGAAGTGCAGGTGCAGCCGCCGCGAGGCCGTACCGCCGGCATTGTTCACGGAGTCGCGCTTGCGCCACGACTGCAGGATCCGGTCGATCACCATGACCTGCTTGTTGCTGGCGACCGCGTCGCGCGACGCCTCGTCGTAGTCGAAGTCCTCGTCGTACACGACCATGTCCACGTCGCGCAGTTCGCCGAGCTCACGCAGCTCCAGCGGAGTGAACTTCACCTGCGCGGGACCGCGGCGGCCGAACACGTGCACATCGGTGACGGCGCTGGCCTTGAGCCCCTCGTACACGTTCTCCGGGACCTCGGTGACCAGCAGGTCCTCCGCGTGCTTGGCGAGCATGCGGGACACGTCGAGCGCGACGTTGCCGTTGCCGAGGACAGCGACGGAAGCCGCGTCCAGCGGCCACTCGCGCGGCACGTCCGGGTGCCCGTCGAACCAGCTGACGTAGTCCGCCGCCCCGTAGGAGCCGATCGCGTCGATGCCGGGGATGTCGAGCGACGTGTCCCGGATGGCACCGGTCGCGAAGATGACCGCGTGGTAGTGGCGCTTCAGGTCGTCGAGCGTGATGTCCTCGCCGAAGCGGACGTTGCCGAATAGCCGGATGTCGCCGCGGTCCAGCACGTCGCGCAGTGCGGTGATGATGCCCTTGATGCGCGGGTGGTCGGGGGCGACGCCGTAGCGGACCAGGCCGTAGGGCGCGGGAAGCTGCTCGAACAGGTCGATCGAGACGTCGAACTTGCGCTCGGCCTTCAGCAGGATGTCCGCGGCGTAGATGCCGGCGGGGCCTGCGCCGACGATGGCCAGTCTGAGCTTGGTCATGGTGGTCCTTTCGTATGCCGTGACGGCGGAGACGCGGCCGGTGGGCCGGCCCGCCGGGTCAGCTGGAGCGCTCTGCGAGGGTCTCGGCGAAACGCGTCAGCGCCTCGCGCACGGTGCCGCGCGGGAGCGGACCGAGCGCGTCGATCGCCTCCTGGGTCCACGCGTGAGCGAGTTCGAGCGTCTTCTGCGTGACCGCATGGTCGCGCAGCTCGTCGAGCGGGCCGTCGAGGATCGCCGGGTCGGCGCCGTCGGCGATCAGCGCGACGCCGTCGTCGATGCGCGCGGCCAGGTCGGCGGACGCCGCGTCGGCTTCCGCCTTCAGCAGCAGATAGGGCATGGTCGGAACGCCGGCGCGGAGGTCGGTGCCCGGGACCTTGCCGGTCTCCTCCGGCTTCGCCGACAGGTCGATCACGTCGTCGAGCAGCTGGAACGCGACGCCGATCTTCTCGCCGTACACCCGCAGCGGTTCCTCGAACTCGCTCGGCGCGTTCGAGAAGATCACTCCGCCCTGGGTCGCGGCGGCGATCAGGGAGCCCGTCTTGTCGGCCAGCACCTGGATGTAGAACGCAATCGGGTCGTCCTCGGGCTGCGGCCCCAGGGTCTCGTGCATCTGCCCGAGGACCAGCCGCTCGAACGTGTCGGCCTGCAGGCGGATGGCGCGCTCGCCCAGGCGGGACATCAGCTGACTGGCGCGCGAGAAGAGGATGTCGCCGGTGAGGATGGCGATGTTGTTGCCCCACACGGCATGCGCCGCCGGGACACCGCGGCGGCGGTCGGCGCCGTCCATGACGTCGTCGTGGTACAGCGAGCCGAGATGCGTGATCTCCAGCGCCTTGGCGACGTCGATCACCTCACGGGTGTTGCCGTCGCCGAGCTGCGCCGCGAGCAGGGTCAGCACGGGCCGGATGCGCTTGCCCCCGGCCTCGTACAGATAGCGGCTGGCGGCGTCGGCGAGCGGGTCGGCGACGCGGACGTCCTCCGCGAGACCCGTTTCGACGAGTTCCAGCCCGTCCTCGATCGTGCGGGCGACGCGACGGGCGGCAGGGCCGATGAAGACGCGATCGCTGAAGCCGAGACGGCTCGCCAGTCGCGAACCCGGGGGGCTGGGGCTCGAAGTCACGTTCCCAGCCTACCCGCGTCGGATGACGCCGTCCGCGCCGCGCTCACGCGGGCTTTCGGGCGCGGTGCAGCGCGACGATGCCGAAGGAGAGGTTGCGATACGCGACGTCCTGCCACCCCGCCTCACGGATCCACGCCGACAGCCGCTTCTGGTCCGGCCAGTCGCGGATCGACTCGTTCAGGTAGTCATACGCATCGCCGTTCGTGCCGGCGACGCGGGCCACGCGCGGCAGCACCTGCGCGTTGTAGAAGCGGTAGGCACCGCGGAACAGCCGCCCCGGCGGGGTGGAGAACTCGTTGATCACGAGCCGCCCGCCCGGCTTGGTCACGCGGTAGAGCTCGCGCAGCGCCTTCTTCGGGTCGTTCACGTTGCGCAGCGCATACGACATCGTCACCGCGTCGAACTCGTCGTCCGCGAAGGGCAGCGCCGTCGCATCCGCCTGCACGAAGGACAGGTTGCGCATCGCCCCGTGGCGGCGGCGGCCCTCGGCGAGCATGCCCGGCGAGAAGTCCGCCGCGACCACCTGCGCGCCGCTGCGGGCCAGAGATGCCGAGGAGGAGGCCGTCCCCGCGCCGAGATCGAGGATGCGCTCCCCCGGCTTCGGTGCGACGGCCCTGGTCGTCGCGGCACGCCATAGGGCGTCGTTGCCGAACGTCATCGCGGTGTTGGTGCGGTCGTACCCCGCAGCGACCTGGTCGAACATGCCGCTCACACGGGACGGGTCCTTGCCGAGGTCGGCGCGGTTCTTCTCGTTCGAGGTCACCCGATCAGTCTAGGCGCGAGGTTGAGCGCCTCCAGCCGGTCGAGCCACGCATCCGCGGTCGCCGCGTCGAAGGGGGCGACCTCCGCGCGCACGCGCGACTCCAGGTCGAGAGCCAGGTCCTCCAGGTGCGCCATCACCGGCGCGGGGTAGCCGAACGCGACGCTGTGCTCCGCCCACTCGTCCCGGTCGTCGACCCAGGTGCCGCGCTCCCCCTCGACCCGGACGACGTCGAGATCCATGTCGATGCCCGTCGCGAGCAGCGGGTCCTCCGTCCAGCGCACGTCCCACCCCAGGTCGATGTAGACCCGCATGCCGCGCGGGTGACGGCGGTTCACGGTGAGCGCGAAGTCCCCGCTCGGCGGCACCAGCGTCACGTTCGGGGAGGCGGCGTGGAACTCCGCACCGGGCCTGGCACTGTGCCATCCGGTCGGCTGCCCCACCCAGTCGCCCCACTCGTCGGAGCCCAGATACACGCACTCGTGGCGCCAGTGCGGCGAGCCGTCCCACTTGCGCCACTGGAAGATCATCTCGGTACCGGCAGCGGGGCGCGCATCGCTCATCCGCCCACCCTACGACGGCGGGATCGACGCGGGCGCCGCGGCATAGGCTGGACGGGTGCAGCACACCCACCTGGTCGTCGAGACCCGAGAGATCGACCCGGTCGAAGACCTCCTCGCCTTCGCGGACCCCGCCCGCCCGCTCGCCTGGCTGCGTCGCGGTGACGGCATCGTCGCGGTCGGAGAGCCGTTCGCCGAGATGCGCCCTGCCGTCGAGCCGGGCGTCACGCGCGCCGAGGCGCTCGCGCGCGTCTGGCGGGGCATGTCCGCCGAAGCCGAGGTCTCCGACCCGCTGCGACTGCCCGGCACAGGCCTCGTCGCTTTCGGCGCCTTCACCTTCGACGAGCACTCCGACGCCGACAGCGTGCTGATCCTGCCCTCGCGCGTCCTCGGCCGGCACGGCGACCGCTTCTGGGAGACGCGCATGCGCCTCGCCACCCAGGCCCCCGACCAGGAGCCGCTGCACACGCAGCCGTACGGCCCGCACTGGGCGGGCACCGTCGGCCCCGGGGCGCAGAGCCCGCAGGGATACCAGGACTCGGTGCGCGCCGCCCTCGGCCGCATCGCCGACGGCGAGCTCAGCAAAGTCGTCCTCGCGCGCGACCTGCGCGGCAGCATCCCCGAAGGCTCCGACCTGCGCCGCCTCGTCCGCGCGCTCGCGACCGGCTACCCGGACACGTGGGCCTTCGCGGTCGACGGCCTCATCGGCGCCAGCCCGGAGACCCTCGTGACGGTCCAGGACCGGACCGTGACCGCACGCGTCCTCGCCGGCACCATCGGCCGCGGCGCCGACGCCGACGCCGACACCGCCGCCTCCAGCCACCTCGCCTCGAGCATCAAGGACCTGGACGAGCACCAGTACGCGGTGCAGAGCGTGCTCGCCGAACTGCGGCCGCACACGCGCGCTCTCGCGGCGAGCGAGCAGCCGTTCCTGCTGAAGCTGCCCAACCTGTTCCACCTCGCCACCGACGTGGAGGGCGAGCTGGACGACGGCAAGACCGCGCTCGACCTGGTGCGTGCGCTGCACCCCACCGCCGCCGTGGCCGGAACGCCCACCCCGGCGGCGATCGCGGCGATCCGCGAGCTGGAGCCGTTCGACCGCGGCCGCTACGCCGGGCCGGTCGGCTGGGTCGACGCCGCGGGCAACGGGGAGTGGGCGATCGCGCTGCGGTGCGCGCAGTTCACCGCGGGCGACGGCGAGATCGGTGTGACCGCCTACGCCGGCGCAGGCATCGTGGCGGGATCCGACCCGGAGAGCGAGCTCCTGGAGACGCGCGTGAAGTTCCGCCCGCTGGTGGACGCCCTCGCCTGAGGCCCGGTCTCAGCTGGCGGCGAGCCGACGCTTCTCCGCCTCCACGTCGAAGTCCGCGACCGGCCACTGCGGATCGATGTCCTCCAGGGCCGCGAGCAGCAGCTCCTGCACCGCCAGCCGCGCATACCACTTGGCGTTCGCGGGCACGACGTACCAGGGCGCCGCCTCCGTGGAGGTGCGGTCGAACACGGTCTGGTACGCCTCGATGTACTGCGGCCAGAGCATCCGCTCGTCCACGTCGCCCGGGTTGTATTTCCAGTGCTTGTCCGGGCGCTCGAGCCGTTCCATCAGCCGCGCCTTCTGCTCCTCCGGCGAGATGTGCAGCATCACCTTGACGATCCGCGTGCCGGACGCCGCGATGCGCTCCTCGAAGGCGTTGATCGCGTCGTACCGTCGCTCGATCTCCTGCTGGTCGGCGAGCCCGCGCACCTTCCCGATCAGCACGTCCTCGTAGTGCGAACGGTCGAACACCCCGATGAACCCGGGGTCCGGGAGCCGCTTCTCGACGCGCCACAGGAAGTCGTGCTGCCGCTCCTCCTCGGTCGGCGCCTTGAACGCGGCGAGCGCGACGCCCTGCGGATCGACACCGCCCACCACGTGCCGCACGATGCCGCCCTTGCCCGCGGAGTCCATGGCCTGCAGCACCAGCAGCACGGAGTCCTTCGCGGCACCCACGCGGCTCTCCGCGAACAGCCGCTCCTGCAGCTCGTTGAGCCGTTCGAGCCCTGCCGCGAGGTCGGCCACCCCGTGCGATTTGCCGTGGTCGTATCCGGGTTTCGCGTCGGGGTCGACGTCGGCGAGCCGGAAGCCGGGCTGCACCCGCAGGCGCTGCGTCCAGGTGTGCGCGTTCATACGCACATCCTGCCAGTCAGCGCGCCAGCGGCACCTCGATGATCTGGCGGCCGCCATGCGGGGAGGTGAGCGCCTGATCGAGTGCGGTCCGCGTCGTCACGCGCTGGTACTCCCAGCCGTAGGCGAGCGCGAGGTGCTCCAGCCGCACCCCGTGCGGCGTGTAGAACACGCGGTCGAGCAGCGCGGGAGGAGCGGATGACGCCACCTCGAGGCCGTCGAAGATCGTGCCGCCGCCGTCGTTGCCGACGATGACCTGCAGCCGGGGCTCCGGCTCGCCCGGCGGGAGCAGCAGCGCACCGACGTCGTGCAGGAAGGCGAGGTCGCCGAGGAGCACTCTGGTCACGCCGGGAGCGCCCGCCGCCTGGCTCGCGGCCGCGATGCCGGTGGCCGTGGCGATCGTGCCGTCGATGCCTGCGAGGCCGCGGTTGGCGTGCACGGGGACCTTCTTGCCCGCGAGCACCTCGTCGGCGACGCGCACCAGTCGCGAGGATCCGAACATCAGACGGTCGTGCGGCCAGGTGGCCCGCCACACCGCGTCCACGAGACGCGCGCGGTCGAGCGGTCGCCGCACCGCGTCCAGCTCTGCCCTCACGGCCTCCCGCCGCGCGGCGAAGTCGGTGGAGGCGAGACCCGCCGTGTCCGGTGCGTGCTCGCTCAGATCGACGGCCTCCGTGGCGGACGCCCGCATCCACTCGCCCAGCCAGCTGCGGTCGGGCTCGCCGGCGGCGACCGTGACCGCGGCCACGGCGTGCGTCCGGTGGTTCAGGTCGAGCTCCTCGCCGCCGTGACGCACCGCCACGACCTCCACGTCAGCGCGCGCGAGCAGCCGTGCGGCCTCGCGGCTGAGCGTGGGATGGCCGAGCACGACGACCCGCTCGATGCGGCCGCCGAGGTCGTCGCGAGCCAGCAGCCGCCGGTACCCGTGCACGAGCTGTCGACCGAAGCGCGCACCGCTGACGATCTCCGCGACCAGGGGCCATCCGCCCGCGTGCGCGATCTCCTCCGCGACCGGTCCGGCATCGGCACCCGCGAGCACGATCGTGCGCGGACCGTGCGCGAGCAGATGGGGCTCGCGCGGCGGCGGCGACGGCAGCGCGCCCGGCTGCGGCGCGAGCGACGGCATCGCCCCGGAGAGCGGCTCCCGCGACGGCAGGTTAAGGTGGACCGGCCCTGCGACACCGGGGACCGCGTGGTCCGCGTCCTCCGCCCCGACCGCGATCGCGACGGCACGGGCGGCGAGCCCCGCCCAGCCGCCGTCACCGGGGACGGGCGCGTCGATGCCCGCGCGCACCCAGGGGTGGAAGAGGCCCTCCTGGATCGTGGCCTGGTTGGCGCCGACGCCCCTCAGCTCCGGAGGGCGGTCGGCGGTGAGCAGCAGGAGCGGAACCCCGGAGTGGAACGCCTCCATGGCGGCAGGAAGCAGATTGGCCACCGCGGTGCCACTCGTGCACACGACCGCCGCGGGGACGCCGCTCTCCCGGGAGAGACCCAGGGCCGTGAAGCCCGCGACGCGCTCGTCGATGCGGACGTGCACGCGCAGCAGCTCGTCCTCCGCGAGACCGGCCGCCACCAGCGCGAGCGCCTGGGAGCGGGACCCCGGAGAGATCACGACGTCGCGCACGCCGTTGGCGATCAGCTCGGCGAACAGGGACGCAGCCGCGTCCATCGCCGGAGACGCCGTCACGGGCGCGGGTCCGCGGCGGGCGGCTCGTCGGTCTCCTCGTCGAGGCGGGCGAGCTCCTCCTCCAGACGACGGATCCGCGCGTCCTGCTCGGCCTTGCTGATGCTGCGCAGGAAGGCGGGGTCGTCGTCCGGTGCGATCACCCGGGGAACGCCCTGGTCGTTCGCACGACGGCGGCCGATCGCGAACCACAGGATGCCGCCGATGACCGGGATGAGCACCACGATGGCGATCCAGGCGGCCTTGCGCACGCCACGGTGCCGCGTCGGCGGCTGCACGGCGCAGTCGACGATGCTGAACACCCAGAACACGGCGGCGAGGAAGCCGCCGATGATCAGTAGTCTCGCCACCCTTCCAGTGTAGGCGCGTCGGGGGTCCAGCGGCTCCGGGGCGCAGAGGCGCCATTGCTAGACTGCGCGGGACATGCTGCCCCTCGCGACCACCCGGACCCCGCGAGCGCGCGCCGAGCGGATGCTGATCACCCGAGTGGTGATCGCGGTCGGCCTCGCGCTCCTCCTGGTCGTCGGCGCCTGGTCGACGGCGCACGGGCCCGGCGACACGCACGGGACGCTGTGCCTCGCCGCCGGGGTATCGGCGCCCGCGGATGCTCCGGATGCTCCCGCCGCCGTCGCCCCCGCAGACCCGGTCGACGCGGACGCCGTGGTGTGCGCGGTCGCGGCGCTGTGCGGCGTCGCGCTGGCCCTGCTGCTGCACCGCCTCCTGGCACGACGCAGCCCCGGCCCCCTCGCACTGCTCACGCGGGCCGCGGCGCCCCCGCGGGCGATGTGCCTCCGCTTCCCCTCCACGCCCTCCCTCACCGAGCTCTCCATCTCGCGCACCTGACGTCGGAACGAGTGCACCGCCGCCGCCGCGGCCCCCCTCATCCGTCGTACCCGTGTGTCTGGAGAACCCATGAAAACCTCTGTCAAGGCGACGCTGATCGCCATCGCCGTCGCCGTCGTCCTCGTCACCGCCGGCATCGTCTGGTCCATCGTGCAGCAGGGCCCCGAGGCCGACCCCGAGGCCGGGGAGAAGCTGCCGACCGTCCGCACCGACTCCCACGTGCTCGACGAGGGCGGGCCGGACGCGGTCACCGTCGTCGAGTTCCTCGACTTCGAGTGCGAGGCGTGCGGCGCGTTCTACCCGGTCGTGGAGGAGCTCCGCGAGAAGTACGCGGGAGACATCCGCTACGTCGTGCGCTACTTCCCCCTGCCCGGCCACGTGAACTCGACGCAGGCCGCCCTGGCCGCGGAAGCGGCGGCGCAGCAGGGTCGGTTCGAGGACATGTACCACCACCTGTTCGAGACCCAGACGCAGTGGGGCGAGCAGCCGGAGGAGACGCCGGCCGTGTTCCGGGCGTTCGCGGACGAGCTCGGCCTCGACCTCGACGCGTATGACGCCGCCGTCGCGGATCCGGCGACGCTCGCCCGCGTCGAACAGGACAAGCGGGACGGCGAGCGCCTGGCCGTCAACAGCACTCCGACGTTCTTCGTCGACGGCGAGATGGTGCAGCTGCAGGAGTGGGACGACCTGGAGCAGGCGATCGACGCCGCGCTCGGCCGCTGATCATGCTGGAATACCCCGACCGGGGTGCCGCCGGTCGGGGGAGGCCGTCGCTACGCTGGCCGCATGTCAGAGGCTCCCGCCGCTCCCGTGCGCCCGCTGCTCGCCGTGCTCCGCCGCATCCCGGCGACCCTGACCATGGTCGCGCTGATCCTGATCGTCGGGGTCGTCTGGCAGGGCCTGTGGCGACCCTTCGAGGACTCCGACTTCTTCATCTCCGTCGCCTACGGGCTGCCGAATTTCACCCACGGTCTGTGGTGGACACCGGTCACCGGAACGTTCTTCGTGAACCAGCCCCTTGTCTACATCCCCACCATCGCCGGGTTCTGGGGGATGGCGTACTTGGAGTTCCACCGCGGCACCCGCGTCGCAGCCGCCTACTTCGCCATCGGCCAGCTCTTCGCGATCTACGCCACAGCTCTGTTCCTGATCCTCGCCACGGAGCTGCCGTGGAACTGGGCACTCATGCAGTCGAACGACCTCGACGTCGGAGCCTCCGGAGGCACGATGGCGTGCATGGCCGCCGCGGTCGGGCTGTTCCGCCCGCCCTGGCGCGTGCGCGGCTGGCTCATCCTGCTCGGCTACGTGTTCATCCCCATGATGTTCTGGGGCAAGCTGGCCAACCTCGAGCACCTCGTGGCCGTGGTGCTGATCCTCGCCGTCGACCGCACCCTGCGGGTGTCGCGCACGACGGTCCGCGAGCAGCGGTTCATCGCCGTCATCGCGCTGATCGTGGTCGGAGCGATCGAGACGGTCGCGCTGGTCGTGCCCACGGACGGCCCCTTCGGCCCGACGGAGCCCGCGTCCGGGGGCTTCATCGACACTGCGATCGACCTCGCCGTGATCCTGCTGATCGCCAACGGTCTGCGCCGCGGACGGCGGTGGGCCTGGATTCTGGCTCTCTTCCTCGGCACCCTGAACGTGGTGACCGCCGGACTGATCGTCACGGCGATCGTGCTGTTCGACCTCTCCACGGTCGAGTCGTTCGCCAATGCGGAGACGGAGCTGGCTCTCGCGAGCGGCTTCATCTGGCTGCTCGTGCTCATCTACCTGATCGCCGTGCGCCGCGCGTTCCGCACTCGCCGGAAGAGCGTCCTCGGCCGCGAGCCGGTTCCCACCGTGGACGACATGAAGCGCGAGCTGCGCACGCACGGCGGCGGCACCCTGTCGTGGATGACCACCTGGGACGGCAACGACTACGCCAGGGTGGACGGCGGCATCGTCGCGTACCAGCGTCGCAACGGCGTGGCCCTGGCCCTCGCCGACCCGATCGGTCCGGCGGATCGGCGTGCGGAAGCCGTCGTCGATTACATCCGCACCGTCGAGGCGGCCGGAGTGATCCCGTGCTTCTTCAGCGCCGACCATGCGACCCGCGCGGCAGTGCCTGCCACGTGGCGCAGCCTCGTCGTCGCCGACGACACCATCGTGGACCTTCCGGGGCTGGAGTTCACCGGCAAGCGGTGGAACACCGTGCGAACGTCGCTGAACCGGGCGGGGCGCGAGGACATGACGTTCCGGCTGACGCACTTCAAACAGGAGACGTGGGGCGTGCAGCAGCAGCTCCGGGCGATCTCCGAGCAATGGGTGGGTGAGAAGGACCTCCCCGAGATGAGGTTCACCCTCGGCACGCTCGAGGAGGCGGAGGACCCCGAGGTCCGCCTGGCCCTGGCGATAGCGCCGAACGGCGACGTGGACGGCTTCCTCTCCTGGCTGCCCGTATACGGCGAGGGCGGGACCGTGCGCGGCTGGACACTCGACCTCATGCGCCGGAGGGAGGGCGGCTTCGGCCCGGTCATGGAGTTCCTGATCGGCTCCTCCGCCAAGCAGTTCTCCGAGGAGGGCGCGCAGATCATGTCGCTCTCCGGCGCCCCGTTGGCCCACGACTATCCGCCGGGCGCCGGGATGCTCGCGGCGCTGAGCGAGCGCCTGGCCGAGGCGCTGGAGCCGGTGTACGGCTTCCGCTCGCTGCACCGCTTCAAGCAGAAGTTCCATCCGCGGTACGAGACCATGTACCTCCTCTTCCGGGACGAGAGCGACCTCACCCGGATCGGCGGCGCCCTGACCAGGGCATTCCTCCCCGATGCCTCGCTGCGGCAGTTCGCCGGCGCAGGGCTCGAACTGATACGGGGCGGCGACAAGGACTGACAGCCGGGACGGCGACGCCCTCCCGCCCGTTCCTTCGTGGACGCGACGGCGGGAGTCGAACCCGCAACGCCTCCGGATATGAGCCGGGGCCCGGGACCGCCCGGATCGCCGCGATGGGGACGACGTTACCTGGCCGTGACCTCTGCCGCCAGGACGATTGCCTGGGATGACGCTATGAGTCTCCGGGCGACGCGTCCGGCTCCGCGTCCAGGGCGCGCAGCATCCGCTCCAGCGCCTCGCGCAGCTCGGAGCGATGCGGCTCGGGGAAGGTCGTCGTGTACTCGACGCCCGCGGGGATCCAGAGCAGCCCGTACATCGCCTCGCGCCAGTCGCCGCCGCCCACGGGCCAGCGCGTGTGGTCGGGCCCCTCGGCCGTGGCGCCCTGCGCCCAGACGCCGAAGCGCTCCTGCATCGCGGCGAGCGGCAGCGCCATGACCGCGTCCGTCTCGATCTTCTGCGGCGACCACGAGGCGGCGACGAACACGCGCTCCTCCACCTCCTCCGCGGTGATGTCGCGGCGCGCGAAGAGGACCCTCGTGTGCTCCACCGCGACGATGCGGTCGACGCGGAAGGTGCGCCAGTCGTCCCGGTCGAGGTCCCAGCAGAGCAGGAACCAGCGCCGTCCGGCCGGGGCCAGTGCGTGCGGCTCCACGCGGCGCACGCTCTCCTCCCCCGCCCCGTCGACGTACCGGAGCCGCAGCCGCTCCCCGTCGCGCGTGGCCAGGGCGATGTCGCCGATGACGGCCGGGGAGACCACGGGCGCATCGCCGATGCGCGGAGGTCGCACAGAGGCGGCGAGCGCGTTCACGCGCTGACGCAGCGGGGACGGCAGCACCTGCTCCAGCTTCGCGAGCGCCGTCAGCGTGACCTCCTCCCCGCCGACGACCTGCTGCGTGGCGGCGACGCGAAGACCGATCGCCATGGTGACGGCCTCGTCGTCCGTGAGCAGCAGCGGCGGCACCGCGCTCCCCGCCTCGAGCCGGTAGCCGCCGGCGGCCCCGGGGGTGGACTCGACGCGGTAGCCGAGCTCGCGCAGACGCTCGACGTCGCGGCGCACGGTGCGCTCCGTGACCCCGAGTCGTGCGGCCAGCTCCGTGCCCGGCCAATGCCGGTGCGTCTGCAGCAGATTGAGCAGGGCCAGCGCTCGAGACGTCGTGTCGGTCATGGATCTAAGATTGTCAGACATCGCGGACAGAATGTGTCCGCATTGCTTTCTACGCTCTCGCACATGAACGAATCCCTCATCGAGACCGAAGGCCTCACCAAGTCCTTCACCGTCAAGAAGACGACCGTGCACGCCGTCGCGGACGTCTCCTTCAGCGCCGTGCGCGGCGAGCTCGTCGCCTTCCTCGGACCCAATGGCGCGGGCAAGTCCACCACCCTGCGCATGCTGACGACCCTCATCCCGCCGTCTGCCGGCACCGCCCGTGTGGTGGGCCACGACATCCGCACGGATGCGGCGGGTGTGCGGGCCAGGATCGGCTACGTCGGGCAGCTCACCAGCGGCAGCTTCTCCCAGCGGGTGCGCGACGAGCTGCTCAGCCAGGGCGCGTTCTACGGCATGTCGAAGCGCGACAGCGTCCGCCGGGCCGACGAGCTCATCGGCTCGCTCGACCTCGCGTCGTTCGCGAACCGCACCGTGCAGCAGCTGAGCGGTGGGCAGAAGCGCCGCCTCGACATCGCCCTCGGGCTCATGCACGCGCCGCCCCTGCTCTTCCTCGACGAGCCGTCCACCGGCCTCGACCCGCAGAGCCGCGCGAATCTGTGGGAGCACATCCTGGACCTGCGCACGCAGCACGGCACCACGGTCTTCCTCACGACGCACTACCTGGAGGAGGCCGACCGCTACGCCGAGCGCGTGATGGTCATGGACAAGGGCCGCATCATCGCCGACGACGACGCGGCCTCCCTCAAGGCCACCCTCGCCGGCGACGTGCTCACGGTCGGCTTCGCCGCTGAGGCCGACGCCGAGAGGGCGCGTGCCGTGATCGGCCGCCTCAGCTCCGCTGCCGTGACCCGCGACGGCGCCACGCTGTCGCTCACCGTCTCGGACGGCGACCGCCTGCTGCCGGTGGTCGTCCGCGAACTGGACGCCGAGGGCATCGTCGTGCAGCGGGCGACCGGCGTGCCCCCGACGCTCGACGACGTATTCCTCGCCCTGACCGGGCGCACGCTGCGCGAAGCCGGAGAGGGCGCCGCCGAGACCGAGGAGGGCGAGCCCACCGGAGCCGCGGGCACGATTTCCTCCACCTCCACCTCCACCTCCTCCCCTTCCCCCTCCGCCACCGCGGCGGCATCGCCCACGACCTCCGGAGTCCTCTCATGACCGCCACCGCCACCCCCGTGCGCCCTCGGCTCGCCCGCGACACCCGTCACGTGCTGACGCGCGAGCTCAAGCCGGTGATCCGCGACCCGTTCACGCTGATCTTCAGCCTGCTCCAGCCGCTCGTGTTCCTCGGCCTGTTCACCCCGCTGCTGATCGGCGAATCCGGCCAGCCCGCCGGCGAGACCCTCGGCTGGTTCGTGCCGGGCGTGCTCGTGATGATCGTGCTGTTCGGCACCGGATCCACCGGCTCCAACCTGCAATACGAGATGATGACGGGCTCGCACGAGCGCACCCTGGTGGCACCCCTCGCCCGCTCGTCCCTGCTCATCGGGCGTGCGCTCAAGGAGATCGCGCCCATCGTGGTGCAGGCCCTCATCATCGTGCTCATCGCCTGGCCGTTCGGCTTCGCGGTCGACGTCCTCGGGCTCGTCGTCGGCCTCGCCCTGCTCGCGGTGTTCGGCGTCGGCCTCGGCTCCCTCTCCTACGCCCTGGCGCTGGCGACGAAGGACCGCGAGTGGCTGTTCTGGGGTGTGCAGCAGGCGCTCATCTTCCCGCTGCTGATCCTCTCCGGGATGCTGCTGCCGCTCGACGCCGCCCCGGACTGGATGCGCGCGGTCGCCGCCGTCAACCCGGTCAACTGGGTCGTGCAGGCGGAGCGCGCGCTGTTCGCCGGGGACCTGGGCGACCTCACCGTGCTGTGGGGGTGGGTGGCCGCCGTCGCCGTCGCCGTGGTCGGGCTCATGGTCGGCGTGCGCGCCATCCGTCGCAGCAGCTGACACGGCCGCAGCGGACGGATGCCGGTCCCCCGTGGAACGGCGTCCGTCCGCTAGCGCGCGCCCCCGGCGCCGTCAAGCGGTTCGACCGCTCGGCGACCGCGCCGTACCGTCGCACGCACCGATGCCGAGTGAAGAGGAGTCCGCGATGTCCGAATCGCAGCACAACGACAAGACCCCGACGCCGCACCAGGAGATCGCGGTCCCGCAGGAACGGCTCGAGGCGGAGGCGCGACGCGCGATCGTCACCGGCGCCGACTCCGGGATCGGGCGGGCGACCGCCGTGGCCCTCGCCGCCGCCGGCATCGACGTCGGCATCACCTGGCACAGCGACGAGGCCGGTGCACACGAGACCGCCGACGAGGTGCGCAGTCACGGAGCCAGGGCGGTGGTCGCGCGGCTCGACGTCGCGGACATCCCCACGTGCGGCGACGTGGTCGACGGGCTGATCGCGGAGCTGGGCGGCGTCGACGTGTTCGTGAACAACGCGGGAGCCGGTCTGCAGACGCCGTTCCTCGACGTCACGCTCGAGGAGTGGAACCGGGTGCTCGACACCGACCTCACCGGCGCGTTCGTGTGCCTGCAGCGGGCGGCCAGAGCCATGGTCGCGGCCGGACGCGGCGGCCGGTTGATCGCCGTCACCAGCGTGCACGAGCATCAGCCGATGGTGGGCGCCAGCGCCTACGACACCGCCAAGCACGGGCTCGGAGGTCTCATGAAGAACCTGGCGCTGGAGCTGGGCGGCCACGGCATCAGCGCCGTGAGCGTGGCTCCCGGTGAGATCGCGACGCCCATGACCGGGCAGACCGACACCGACCCGCACACGGAGGACCGCCCCGGCATCCCGCTCGGGCGCCCTGGCGACGCGCGCGAGGTCGCGGCGCTGATCGCGTTCCTCGCCTCCCCCGAGGCCGCGTACATCTCCGGGGCCTCGGTCGTGATCGACGGAGGCATGCTGCAGATGGGGCCGCAGGCGGGCGCCGCGATCGAGAGCCACTCCTGGCGCACGGTGTGAGCGCCAGGCCGCGGGCTCAGCGGCGGATCGAGTCGCGGAAGGGATTCGGTTCGAGCGTGTAATCCGTGGTCGTGTCGGACCAGGTGTCCGCTCCGGGTGAGCGCCGACGGTCGCGCCAGGCGGAGTGCAGGCGCACGGCGGGCGCGCCCACCGCGAGCGCGAGTGCGCCCGTGATAGAGCGGTCCTGCCGCCCGAGCACGCTCGCCCGATGCCAGGCCTCGTGGAGCACCCCGCCGCGCGCGGCCGGAACCCGGCGGTGCGGCAGCGCCCCGGCACGACGCAGGGCGACCAGCTCCTGCACCCGATCCCACCAGTCGGACTCCGCGGCGGGATGGAAGTAGTTGTCGCGCAGCCATCCGGGGTGGGGCTGCCGGAACCGCCCCGCCACCACCTCGCCCGCGCCGCCGAGCAGTCCGCTGCCCACGAACACCGTGTTCAGCAGCTCCTTGCGCACGCCGAAACGGTCCAGCGCGATCACGGGCACCCCGAGCGCCAGGGCCTCCACCGCCGCGGTGGAGCTCACGGTGACCAGTCCTGCCGCCGTCTCCAGCGCCGCAGCCATGGGCTCGTGCGAGAACACGAGGTTGCGTGGACGATTGTCGCCGAGCAGGCGCGTGTACGGGTCGCGGTCCCGGTGCGTCTCGGCCTCGCCCTGGCGCGCGCGCAGCTTCACCACCACCCGCCGGGAGGGATCGGCTTCCGCGGCGCGCACCAGGATCGACGCGATGTCCGCGCGCTCGGCGGCGTCGCCCGGCACCAGCGCCTGCGCGGCGAACACCACGTCCGTCGCGCCGGGCCGACGCAGGGCCGGGGTCGGCGCGCCGGACGGCCGCTCCGCGACGGCCACCCCTCCCGCGACCCCGCCCGCGAGGATCCGTGCTTCCACCCGCTCCTGTCGCAAACCGCCGCTGCGGAGCCGCTCCCGGCCGCGCGCGAACGGCAGGGTCGCGAGCGCCAGAGGCATCTGCACGCCGATCCGCTCCCCCAGCGCCGCGAACGCCCGTCGCTCGCGGTGCGAGTGCACGATGAGCAGATCGGTGTGCCGTCGGTAGTCGAGGGCGCCACGCTGGGCGGGAATCGCCATCCCCGGAAGGCCCGACACCGTGACCGGCCGCGTGGGCAGCTGATCGACCACACGCCCCATCAGACGCACGAACGGTCCGCGCCCCGCCAGCAGCACCACGTCCGGCTGCTGCCGCTCGAGCCAGGTGCGCGCCCCGGCGAAGTCGGCCAGAGTGACATCGGCGGAGGTCAGCCCCGTGCCGTCGAGCGCCGCCCGCTGCTGGCTCGCGCTCACCGTGAGCGGCGTGCGCACGAGGAGCAGCTGCGGCCGCAGCCCCGGCACGCCTGCGAGCAGCGCGGCGGACCACTTCACGAACGAGTCGGCATCGGCGACCGCGACGATGCGCATCCCGGCACCGTCGGTCATGCGGGCACGCGGCGCAGCTTGGCCATGGGGGCGCGCTCGCTGTCGAACACCCGCTTCACGCCGTCGCCCACCGCGCTCTCGATCACCCGGATGTCGCGCACCAGGTGTTCCAGCCCGGTCGGCTCCAGAGACGCCGCGTGATCGGAGCCCCACATCGTGCGGTCGAGGGTGATGTGCCGCTCGACGGCCACGGCGCCCATCGCGACCGCGGCGAGCGAGATCTGCAGGCCGCGCTCGTGGCCCGAGTAGCCCACGGGCACCCCGGGGTAGCGGTCGCGCAGCGTGGCGATCACCCGCAGGTTCGCCTCCTCCGGCTCGAGCGGGTACGTCGACGTGGCGTGCATCAGCACCACGCGATCGGTGCCGAGGGTGTCGAGTGCCGTGTCGATCTGCGGGACCGTCGACATGCCGGTGGAGAGGATCACGGGCTTCCCGGTGTCGCGCAGCGCCCGCAGCAGCTCGGTGTCGGTGAGGCTGGCGGAGGCGACCTTGTGCGCCACGACGTTGAGGTCCTCCAGGAACTGCACGCTCGGCACATCCCACGGGGACGCGAACCAGTCCAGACCGTGCAGCGTTGCGTGGTCGCCGATCTCGACGTACTCGTCGCGACCGAACTCGACGCGGCGCCGGTAGTCGAGGTAGCTCATGACGCCCCAGGGCGTCTCGCGGGGCACATCGCGCATGTGCTCGGGCGTGGAGATCTCCGGGGTGCGCTTCTGGAACTTCACGGCATCGGCCCCGGCACGAGCGGCCACGTCGATGAGGCGTTTGGCGATGTCGACGTCGCCGTTGTGGTTCAGGCCGATCTCGGCGATCACGTAGGCGGGTCGTCCGCCGCCGATCACACGCGATCCGATGCTGACAGTCATGGTTCCTCCGGTCCACGGACGTGCTCTCCCACCCGTCCTTCCTGAGTACGGGCCCGGGGTGAACACCCGCCGACCGGAGGGTTACCGGCGTCGGTCAGCTCGACAACACGCGCTCGACGAGCTCACGGACGGCCCCGTCGCCGCCGCGCCGTCGCAGCACCACCCTGGCCTCCGCGCGCACCTGCGGGTGCGCATCCGCGACCGCGATCGGCCAGCCCACGATGCGCAGCGCGGGCAGATCGTTCACGTCGTTGCCGAGGTAGGCGATCTCCGCGAGCGGCACCCCCTGCTCGTGCGCCCACTGTCGCAGCGCCGACTCCTTGTCGTCGATGCCGTGCAGCACCGGCACCCGCAGCTTCTCGGCCCTGGCCCTCACCACGGGGTTCACCTCGGTGGAGAGGATCAGCATCGGCACGCCCGCGCGCCGCAGCAGGGACACGCCCATGCCGTCCTCCCGGCTGACGCGCACGCGCTCCTCGCCGTCCGCGTCCACGATGGCCGTGTCGTCCGTGTGCACGCCGTCGAAGTCGGTGACGACGGCTCGAACCGGGATGGGCCCCGACGTGTCGCGCAGCGCCGCGAGCGCACGGGCAGCCGCGAGCTGCTCGGCATCGTCGATCTCGATCGCGCTCCACGCGGGCACAGGGGCGAGGCGGACACGGCCGAAGAAGCGGTGCCCGGTCTCGCGGAAGCCCTCGGCGCGGAGCACGTAGAACGCGCCGGTCTCCAGGTGATGCGGTTCGCGGTCCTGGCGGCGGGGGCGGTGCGCGGCATCGTGATTGACCGCCTCGGCGGCGCCGCCCGGACCCTGGCGCCACAGGAACCCGTAGGTCTCCACGGCCGAGAACACGCTGTCGGCCTCCCCCGCCGCGACGGCATCGACGGCTGCGCTGAGCGCGTCGCTCGGGATGAACGGCGACGTGGCCTGCAGGAATGCGATCACGGCGAACCGCTCGCCCGTGCGCTCCAGCTCGTCGACCGCGTGCCGCAGTGCGCTCTCGGAGGAGGCTGTGTCGCCTGACAGCTCCGCCGGGCGCCGCACGACGCGGGCGCCGGCCTCCTGGGCCACCGCCGCGATCTCGTCGTCATCGGTCGAGACCACGACCAGATCGATGCTCGCCGCCTTCGCCGCCGCGTGCACGGCCCGCACGACCAGCGGCACCCCGCCCACGCGCTCCAGGTTCTTGCGCGGGATCTGCTTGGACCCTCCGCGCGCCGGGATGATCGCCACGGCCCTCGGCGCCTGCTCGTCCCTCGTCTGCACCCTCGTCATCTTCCCCGGATCTCCCTCCACGCGCGACCTGCGCGCCGCCGTGCGCCGACCGCGGTCAGACGCCACTCCTCCCACCGACCGACCCCGCCGCTCGGGCGCAGCAGCCGCTCCCCTGCCGAGGCTCTGGGCGCCCCGGGCAGGCCCAGCAGCCGCAGGCGCTCGTCTGCGAAGTAGCGCCGGCGCTCGGCGTCGTCGAGCTCATGCAGCAGCTCCTCCGCGCGGGGCCGCAGGTGCGCCGCGACCTCGGGCTGCATGGCGTAGCCGACCGCATCGACGAGGTGCTGCAGCCGGGCGGGTGTCGCACGAGGAGCGTCCGCGCGGGTCAGCGCGTCGACGAGCACCAGCGGCACCCGGTTGCTGTTCTCGAAGGGCGCCAGGGCGGTCAGCAGCTGCGCGGTGCCCGCCGACCCGATCTCGCGCCCGAACAGCGTCTGGGCCGTGGGCAGCGCCGTCGAGAAGGCTGCGACCACGGCGCGCGCGTCGAGCCGTTCCGCGAGCAGTTCCGCCGCCCCGCGTCCCCGGTGCTCCGCGAACGCGATGCCGTG